>DATBYP010000210.1:0-17151 GCA_036513675.1 Candidatus Acidiferrum sp. | reverse complement strand
GGCGTTAGGACTGATGGATGGCATAGAATTACTCGCCTTCGCCGCTGGCCTCAGCGCCTGCGTTGGAGTAGTCGTCGTAATGATCTTGGACAGCGAATACGGTGCCCGATGGAAGGGGCGAATCGAGTTTGTCCATCTTCTCGTCGATTAATTTGCCATCCACGCGAATCCGCATGGAGAGACGGTCGCCAACCTTGGGCGAATCCGCTTCAATTTCAACGTAGCCGCCGACGTGAGGAGGAACAGCGATGCTCCAGGACCGGCCGCCGGGGGCAATTTTTTCCCACGATTCCAGGCTAGGTTGTTCGCCGGCGGGCTTATCGTGCTGGGTAAAATCGATACGCATGGTTGCAGCACATGTGCTCTCCACTTCCACTTGCAGGGTATGGCCGCCCTCCCAAACTTTAGACGGGATGTGGTTGGAGGATTGAGTATGAGAGGCGCCCGGATGAATGGTCCACCAGCTAAGAGTCAAAGCGAGGCCTAGCACGGCGAGTCCAATGCGAACCAGAAGGGTCTTCATTTTTGAGTATCCTTTTGGAGCGAGAGCGATGGGTTCTTATCAGTGTATGAAGAAAATGCGAGGCGAGAACGGCAGGGAATGGAGGTGTGCTGTGTCGATTAAGGTGCCCAGCTTTGCGAAACAAGAGGATTTCAGACAGCGAGTAGTTAAAGACGCAAGCTGAAGCGATCGAGAGAACAGGAGCGGTCGCAGAGAGGAAAAGCGGTGCTTAACGAGTGGGGGTGGCGCTCGCGCTGGCTGCCACACCTAGTTCTTTCAGCTTGGCGCGGGCCTTGCGCTCTTCGTCACTGCCGGGGTTGCGCCTGATGACTTCGCGGAGTTCGCGGACGCCGGAAGTTTTTTGGCCGAGCTCGATGAGGGCCATGCCTTTACGGAGGCGGGCGGGAGCGAGTTTGAAGCTCTTGGGATAGTTATTGAGAACCTTGTCGAATTCGGTGACGGCCTGATCGTAATTCTTTTGGGAGTAGGCGATTTCGCCGAGATAGAACTGCGCGTTAGAAGCGAGGTCCGTGTCGCCGTAGAACTTGAGGTAGTCCTGGAATTCCTGGCGGGCGAGGTCATATTTGCCGCTGGTGATGTCGCGTAGGCCGTTTGAGTAGAGAGTGTCGGCGGAAGGCGCAGGGCCAGCAGCCGCTCCAGCTCCCGTAGGAGGAACACTGCCACCGGCCGGCTGAGAGCTCATTCCGCCACCAGCCGCCGGCGTTGCCGTGCCACCGCCAGAGATTTTCGCGTCGAGACTTTGCACCGTGTTCTGCAGGTCGACCAACTGTTGATTTAGCTTGCCGAGGCGGGATTTGATTTCCTCGAGATTATCCGAGAGCCCCTGGACTTGCGTGGACATGGTGTCTAGGCGCGCGCCGGAATTGGCAGTGACGTCCTGCATGGATTTTTGCAGGGCGCTCATGGTGCCATTGAGCTTGCCGACGGTCTCGCCGGACTGCTCGACGAGCGTTTTCATGACGGTGTGGTCCTGCGTCATCTGCGTGGAAAGATCTTTCTGGCCTTGAAGCAAGGAAGTGATGTCGCGCTGGAGCTCGATAATTTCGCGGGCGACGGCTTCTGCAGGGCGCGGACCGATGAGGCTGCCGCCGAAGGCCCCGGCAAGAACGGCGGCACTGAAAATGGCTATGTTGCGTGTACGCATGAAAAATCCTCCTAGTGTCCGGCGAGCGACTGCTGGGCCGGAGTCCCCAACGGTTCGATGAACTGACACAGGCCAGGTGAGAATACTTTTACAGAAGAAGGCGGAACGGTCAATTCCAGCTTCACTTTAAAGATAGAGCGGTTGCTAGGCTGGGGGGTTGCTTTGGGCACCAATGGACATCGGGCGCCGCGTTCTGGCGCGGAAAAAAGAGTCCGGCGAACCTCGAAAACAGTAGGCGGCAAAACGTCAGCACCTGGGCGTTAGGGGCGCAGCAGTGCTGCGCCCCTACACGGAGCGATGCCTGGGCTACGGTTACTGGGCGCGGACGAAGTGACCGCGGCGATTTTGCTGCCAGCAGGCTTCGTTGCTCTGCGTGCAGAAGGGCTTTTCTTTGCCGAAGCTGACGGTGCTGATGCGATCGGCGGAGATGCCCAGGGAGACGAGATACTGCTTGACGGCGCCTGCGCGGCGATCGCCGAGCGCGAGGTTGTATTCGGTGGAGCCGCGCTCGTCACAGTGGCCCTCGACGGTGACGCGAATCTGCGGATAATTCCGCAGGAAGTCAGCCGTTTTGGCGAGAGCTTCGCGGGCGTCCGAGCGAACGTCAGCTTTGTTGAAATCAAAGTAGGCGTCGCGGACTTCCTTTAGGAAGAGCGCGTCCAGGTCCGGAGAAGGCGCTGGTTCTACGGGAGGAGCAGGGGTGCTGACGGTGACGCGCGCGGTGGCGTTTGCGGAGCCGCCCGGGCCGCTGGCAGTGATTGTGTAAGTTGTGGAATCGGCAGGCGTCACTTTCGTGGAGCCTTCGGCGGTGACAGTGCCGACCTCGGGCGCGATGGTGAGTTGCGTCGCGTTGGTGGAGGTCCAGCTCAGTGTGGACGAGTCGCCTTTATTGATGGAAGTCGGATCCGCGGAAAGAGTAACGGTCGGTTGTGCAGGGGCAGGCGCGGGGGCCGGAGCAGGCGGCGGAGTTGTCGCAACTGGTTTCTTTTTGCAGCCACCCGTGAAAACGGTGGCAACAAGACCTGCCACCAACAAAGAGCGGTACAACGGACGCGAGACCACAGTCATTCCTATCCTCCTCAGAGCTACCTAAAATTTTTCCCGAGTTCGACCCACCGAGGCGAATATCGTAACACCGACGGGCTGGTTCCGGGCGATATCTCGTATCACGATATATTATACATGGCGCACATTTTGCAGCATCGGCAAAAATCTATTTTGGTGACCAATTAGGCGATTCATTGTGACCGTTCATGGTGAGCTGATGAGCCTGGGAGCCATCGGCGAGCATGGTCCAGATCTGACGCTGGCCGTTGCGCGTGGACTCGAAAACGATATGGCGGCCGTCGGGAGCCCAACTGGGGCGCTCGTTTTTGCCGCTGTCGCGCGTGATTTGGCGGATTTCGCGCGTGGCGGGATCCATGATGTAAATGTCGAAATTGCCGTCGGGCCGGCGCCAACTAAAGGCGACCATTTGTCCATTGGGGGACCAGGCAGGATCGATGAGGTAGCCCTTGTCGGGAAGAGCAAGTTCGTTCGTGTTCGTGCCGTCAGCGTTCATCATGTAGAGCTTGGGAATACCGCCACGATCGCTGACGAAAACAACGCTCTGCCCGGTCTTAGGATTCCATGCAGGGGAGGTGTTGGCGGCGTTGGAGTACGTGACGCGCTTGGGGCGGCTGCCGTTCGCGTCGACGACGAAGAGTTCGGGATTAGAGACCATTGAGGAAGAGAACATGATCTGCGAACCATCGGGCGACCAGGCAGGCGCACTGTTTGAGCCGCGGAAGTGCGGAAAGGAGACGACTTTGTTGGCGTCGATGGAGTACATGCAGATTTGCGGGCTGACGACGCGGGTGGGGCCCGCTTCAAAGCAGGTGAAGGCGATGCGCGAGGCATCGGGGGACCAGCGCGGCGTAAGCGAGATGGTGTGCAGGGAAGTGAGCGGATGCTGGTTGGCGCCGTCGTAGTCCATTACCCAGATTTCTTTTGTGCCGGTACGCGAGCTGACGAAGGCGATTTGTGTAGAGGCTATTCCGGGGAGCCCGCCGGAAAGGCGGCTGATGATTTCGTCGGCGAACTGGTGGGCGAATTTGCGGACTTGGGCATCCGTGGATGCGCCGCGATAAATCTTCCCGACGACGGCTTGATTGGAAGGACTGCGAACGTCGTATAGCCAGGCGGAGATTACGACCTCGCTGCTGGAATCGGTAAGGTTGCCAAAAGCCACGAGGTTGGCGTTAAGTTGCGGCGTGGTCCAGTCGAGGTTGCGGAGCTCGGCGGGAACAGTAGGGACTTGCGTGGGATAAAAGCTTGGGCTGACAAGCTCGATGATGCCGCTGAATTGCAGGTCGTCGCGAACGACTTGCGTGAAGAGTTGCGAGTGGGATTTGGCATCATCGGGGCGCGGTGCGAAATCGGCTACGGCCACGCGAGGCTTGTCTACGCCCAGGCCGGTGCCGGTGGTAAACCAGGCTTGCGCCGCAGCCCGACCCGGCACAAACAACCCACAAAGCAGCAGAATGCAAACAGAAATAGATCGTGATCTATACACCATCGCCTCCGGTTCCCCCCTGACGCGGCTGCGCAGCCGGGCTGGGCGCGCTTCATCGCGTCATAGCTAAATCGAAATCGAACGTCACGTTGACGTATGAACCTGAATAATCGCTAGGCAGAGCGGGCATTGGCGAGGCGCTGAGCAACGCGCGTTGCGCCGAGGTGTCCATGGAATAGTTGCCGCTGGTTTGCCCGAGGTGAATGTCTTTCACGGTGCCGTCACGAGCAATGGTGAAGGTCATCGTACAGCGTGCGGCGTGTGCGGCACGCACTCCTGGATCGATCGTAGACTGCTGCCAGTTGAGGCTGATTTTGCGACGCACCGCATCAATGTACCAACCGTATCGCGAGGCAAAGTCTCCGCCACCTTGGCCCTGCACTTTTACGCCAGGAGCGGCGGCGCCGGCTACGTTGCTGGTGCCGACGGGAAGATCCATTTTGCCGCCGTTGGCGGCGACAGCATTGTCCGGGACCGGTTTCGGATCATCAAAAACGCGCGAGGGGTGCTGGATTTGCTTGGGCGGCTTTTCCTTTTTGAATTCAGGAATCTTAACCTCAGGCTTGGGCGGCTCCGGCGGCTTTGGTTGCGGCTGGGTTTTGTAAAGGCTATCGGTCGGATCGAAGGTCTTGCTCTCGGTGACATCCGGTGGCTTGGGCATAGGCAGGCCAATGCTGCCGACAAGCTTGACGTTGACTTCGCCTTCGCTGCCGCCGCCGACGTCGCCCCAACGATTGCCCTGAAAATGGAAAACGATGGAAGCGATGATGGTGGCCGCGAGCGCGCCGTGGAGAACGAGCGAGTAGACGAGGAAGCGCTTGAGACTCAGATCGTCGGGATTGGGAAAGGGCGGATTGGCGGCGACGGTCATGTTATTGGGTGCGCGCGCGGTCGGTGATGGGCTCGGTGACGATGCTGATATTGCTGATGCCGGCTTGGCGCAGGGTATCCACCACGCTGGCGAAAATGCCGAAGGGGACTTTTTCGTCGCAGCGGAGGAAGACGGCGTCTTGCGGCTTTTTCAGTTGCGATTTCACTTTGGCGCCGAGCTGGTGAATGTTGACGGGATCGTTGCCGAGATAAACCTTTTGAGCTTTGTCGATCGAGACGACGAGACGCTGTTCGGTGATTTCCTTGACGGCGTGCGTTTTGGGGACGTCGAGCTCAATGCCGGACTGCAGGATGGGCGCGGTGATCATGAAGATGATCAGGAGCACGAGCACGATGTCGATGAACGGCACCATGTTGATCTCAGAGAGCGAGGTTTGCGTGGACTTGGTGAGAGAAGGCATAAGTCAGAATCCATTAAGCCAAAGAAAAAAGCTCCTTAGCTGAAGGTTTTTTCGATTTGGGCAGCTACTTCCAACGTGAATGTGTCGAGGCGCTGCGCCAGATCTTTTATGTTTTGCAGGAATTGGTTGTAGAAAATGACCGCGGGAATGGCGGTGGCCAGACCGGCGGCAGTGGTGAGCAGCGCTTCGGAAATTCCGGGCGCGACGGCGCGGAGACTGGCGGCACCGGCATTGCCGAGGCCAGAGAAGGCGTCGATGATGCCCCACACGGTGCCGAAGAGGCCGACGAAGGGTGCCACGGAACCGGTAGTGGCGAGCCAAGACATTCCTTTTTCGACGCGGCGCACTTCCTCGGCGCTCGCCACTTGCATATTTGCGGTGACGGCTTGCAGGCTCTTCAATTTTGGCGGATGCGGGTTGGTGGGTTGGCCGCCGACCTGACTTTGCAATTCGCGATAGCCCGCGGCGTACACAGAAGCGAATGGCGAACCGGCGGATGCGAGCGCCTGCGGATTCGCGACGCCGCGCGTAGCTCGAAAGATACGCAGGAACTGGTCGCTTTGCCGGCGGACGCGGCCGAACATGCCGAGCTTTTGAAAAATCATGGCCCAGGAAATAATGGAAAAGAGAAGAAGCAAGGCCAGAACACCGCGCGCGACCCATCCCGTGTTCCCCAGGATGCTTCCTAGGTCGATTAGAAAAAGGCTAGCAAGCAAAAAAATACGTCATCCCCTCACTTGTGACAAAATTTTCCCGACTTCAGCACCGTAGCACACGCCCTACGTGGAATCAACGAAACGCGGCAGAAAAGTGTTGTCGTTTAGATAGCGCACCGACCCGTTCCGAGAGCGGTCAACTGAGTTGAAATCGGGCGGGAAAGAACTCAGTCATGAGATGCTCGGTTGACGCTGCCGTTTGCACAAAGAGTCTGATGTTTGTGGCCCCGAAGATGGTTGTTATTACCTGTGCTAGACTGCGAACAGCAAGATGGCCTGGACATTCGATATTAGTTTGGACTCGCTGGCTGGGCGTTCGGCTGCTCCGGAGAACGTGGCCACGGCTGATTCGTCCGCAGGTCCCCACCAAAACGGCGCTACTTTTTTCCTCGAAACTTTTGGCTGCCAGATGAATGACCACGACTCGGAGAAAGTGGCGGGCGTGCTGCTTTCGCGCGGATATAGGCAGGTGGAATCGCCGGACGCAGCTTCCCTCGTTCTCTATAACACGTGCAGCATTCGTGAAAAAGCGGCGCAGAAGGTTTTTTCGCGGCTGGGTGAATACCGCACGAAGCAAGCGGCAGGGCAGGTGATCGGAGTGCTTGGTTGCGTGGCGCAGCAGGAAGGCGAGGATATTTTCGAGCGCGCGCCGTGGGTCAGCCTGGTGTGCGGCTCGGCGAGTTACCGGAAATTGCCGGAGCTGCTGGCGCAGATCGAGGCAGGGAATCAGCGGGTCACGGGACTCGAGACCGATACGGATGAAACGTTTGAGACGCCGGTGACCCGGCGCGACAATCCGTGGCGCGCGTATCTGACGATTATCGAAGGTTGCGACAAGGCTTGCGCGTATTGTGTAGTGCCGTTCACGCGCGGGCCAGAGCGCAGCCGCGCAAGCGATTCTGTGTTGAAGGAAGTGCGGGAGCTCGCGGAGCTCGGCTATTCGGAAGTGCAACTTCTCGGCCAGACGGTGAATTCGTATGCCGATCCGTCTTCGCGGCGAATGCGGTTTTCGGACTTGTTGCTGGCTGTTGCGGACGTGCAAGGAATTCGCCGTGTACGGTTCACCACCTCGCACCCGCGAGATTTCGGCGCCGACATTGTGGCGGCGCTGGAGAGTGAGCCGAAGCTATGCAACCACGTCCATTTGCCGGTACAGTCTGGCTCCACGCGCGTGCTGCGCGAGATGGTGCGAACGTATACGCGCGAGGAATATCTCGAAAAGATTGCGATGCTGCGGCAAGCGAAGCGTTCTATTGCGATCACGACGGACATCATTGTGGGATTTCCCGGCGAGACAGAGGCTGATTTCGGCGAGACATTAAGTTTGCTGGAGGAAGTTCGCTACGACAGCTTGTTCTCCTTCAAGTATTCGCCGCGGCCGAACACGCCGTCGCTCTCGATGCCGGATGCAATTTCCGAAGAAGAAAAAAGCCGGCGGCTGGCGGTGTTGCAGGAAAAGCAGAGGGAAATTCAGGGCGAGCGCAACGCGACGCTGGTCAATACCGATTTTGATGTACTCGTCAGCAGTAAATCGCGGCGCGAGAACCAGTGGAGCGGCCACACTTCTTGTCACCGCGTCGTAAATTTCACTTCACAAGAGCGAAACCTTCTGGGAACCTACGTGCAGGTTCAGGTGACGGGCGCCGGACCGAACAGCTTGGTGGGCGCGCAGTTGACATAGCCAAGGGAGGCCTCGATGGAAGTGGAGATGAAAATCCGTGGCCTGATGATGGACCCCGTCACCAATATGCCCATTGTTGTGCTGAAGGATGTGCAGGGGCAGGCCATTCTGCCGATCTGGGTGGGCGTTTACGAAGCGAACGCGATTGCTCTGGAAATCGAGAAAGTGCAGACGCCGCGCCCGATGACGCATGACCTGCTGAAAAATGTTTTGCTCGGGCTTGAAGTGCGCGTGCAGAAGGTGGTCGTGAACGATCTGAAAGACGACACGTTCTACGCGCTGATCTGGGTGGAGCGCGACGGTCAGATGATGACCATTGATTCGCGGCCGAGCGACGCGCTAGCCCTGGCGTTGCGGGTGGATTGCCCGATTTTTGTTGAAGATGAAGTGCTGAAGAATTCGAAGATTTCGAGCGCTATTTCCGAACGCACCACTAACGAGCAACTCCGCTCGTGGCTCGAGGGATTGTCTGACGACGACCTCGGCCGCTATAAGATGTAGTTCCTTCTCCCGAACAGAACGCCTAGGACCTTAGCGTACATGGCCAAAAGGCGCGGATCCTTCTTAGCTCAGGGCGGACCTGAGTTACAGGTTTGCGGGCTGCCGGTCGGGCGTTTCGTTCTTAGCCATCAACCTACTTACCGTGCGGCGCCAGGCGAGTAGTAGGACGATTCCGATCAATATTAGGGCGAGGCTTAGGCCGGCCCATAGACCGAAGGCGCCCCATCCGCGGCGGAAGCAGAGCCACGCGCCGAGCGGCAAGCCGATAACCCAGTAAGCGGCGAAGTGGCAGAGCATCGGGGTGCGGGTGTCACCAGCGCCGCGAAGCGCGCCGGTGGCTACAGTCTGCAGGCCATCGAAAAGTTGGAAGGCTGCGCCGGCGGCGAGGAGGATGATCGTGGTGTGAATGACCGCGTCGTCGGGCGTATACATGCGCGCGATGGGCCGGGGAAATACCAGCAGAGCGACGCTACAGAGCGCCATGAAGGCGGCGCCAACGAAAATGGCGGTGTCGCCGGCGTCGGCTGCGCCTGTCGGATCCTTGCGGCCGATCGCTTGCCCTACGCGGACCGCGGCGGCAGAGGAGATGCCGAGCGGGACCATGTAGGTGAACGCGACGGTGTTGAGCGCGATCTGGTGAGCGGCCAGCGGGACGGCGCCGAGGCGGCCGATCAGCGCGGCGGTCAGCGCGAAGACGCTGATTTCCAGGGTGATCTGTGTGGCGGCGGGAAGGCCGAGAATGATGAGGCGGCGGATGCGCCTGAAGTCGACATTCACGGGCGTCTTTAGCAATTCGGTGCGATGGCGGCGGTCGTACCAAAGCAAATACCCGACGAGAACCAGCGCCATGTACAGGCGAGCGAGCGCGGTAGACCATCCAGAGCCCACGACGCCCATCGCCGGGAATCCCCACTTACCGTAGATCAGGACCCAGTTAAAAAGAAGATTGATGAGATTGGCGGTGACCAGCGCGAAGGCCACAGGCCGGACCATGTTCATAGCCTGGATGCAGCGGCGCACGGCGAAATAGAGCATCAGCGGAAACAGTCCGATCGCTAGCGCTTTCATGTACGGAACGGCGAGGCGCGCAACCACGGGATCGATATGAAGGGCCTGCAGCAGCGGGCCGAAAAACCAGACCGGAGCCATCAGAAGCGGCGTCATGACTAGGCTGAGGTAAATGCTGTTCACCAGCGAGCGATGGCAATCCTCGCGCTTACCGGCACCGAAGGCTTGGGCGACGAGCGTGTCCAGGCCAATCAGCAGACCCCCGCCGAAAAAAGCCACGACATTGAAAACGCTCGAGCTGATGCTGACGGCACCGATGGAGTTGGCGCTGTCTGGTAAGTGGCCGACCATGACGGTATCGACGATGCCCATAGTCATCCAGCCGATTTCCGCCAGGACAAGGGGTAGCGCAAGGCGCAGCGTTGGGCGCATTTCGGCGCGAAGTGTTTGCAGACGGAGCATGAGTTTGCAGCGAGCCCGAGAGACAAGCCTTGAAAGTGTAAGCGGAGGAAGGAAAACGAGCAAATGACCACGAGAACTGACTCTGGTATGGAAGGAAGCGAGGAACGAGGAATACCGGAGCAAAGAAAGCCGGAGCCTTAGATCTCCGGCCTTTTCTGCTTTTGATGCGCTGCCCGGCGAGTCGCTATTTCTTTTCGATCTGCTCTTTCAAGTGTTTCGCGCAGGCCTCGGCGGTGGTCTGTTGACCGTGGAGAGTGTTTTTCTTGTTCACGGAATAGGCAAAGACGATCGCACCGGTCTTTCGATCGATCATCTGCACGCTGGCCGCGTCGTCGGAGTGGATTTGCTTCATCATCACCATTTTTGCCCAGCCGGGCTTTTTCTCTTCCGACGTGCCTTTCAGGACGTACCTGGCTTGCTGTTCGCTGGCCACAGGCACGAGCGGCACGCTCTTCTTCTGAAGGGCTGCCGCGAGGTAATTCTCAAAACCGTCCATCGGTACGATAAAGACCGTCGCGCCGGCCATGATGCGTGTATCGACCGGGACTGGCGCTGAGAAATTTTCGGACTGCTGCGTGTCGGCCGGAGTTTGATTTGCTGACTGGGAAGTGACATTCGCTGCAGACTTGACTGCTGCACCGGCTGGCTGAATATCCTGTTTGGCTCCAACCACATGGCATGCTAACCCATTCACGAGCGATTCGTTCGGGGCCAAGGCATTTCCGGACGTTGAGACGTCGCGACACTCCATTCTGACCGGACCTGGCGCTTGCTGTTGCGCGAAAGAGGCGCTGCCGGAACACACGAACACGAGGACACCGATGGTAGTTTTCAAGAGATTGACCCTCCTTGCAGCCAGCTTGGAGGACAGAATCGCGGGCCACCAACTTACGTTGGTACTCCTGCGAATAAACGATTACGTGGCCTAAAGGACAGGCCGCCACAGGAATGAGGCAATATGCCGAGGGACGCCGCTACTTTATGTTGATCAGGCCAGATTTAAGTGCGATTTCCGGGGGCATTGCTTCCTTGGACACCAAGCGCGTCGCCCGCTCGCCGCACGCTTATGATGAGTGGCTTCGGGGGGAACCGGACGATGCAAACGAAGTTTTCCACCGACAGGGAGCTGTGAATGTACTTTTTCCTTGCGCTGCAATGGGCTGGAACCGTAGAGTGTGCTCTAGGCCTAGGGGGTTTTCTGGGGGCAGCACCTATATATAGCAATCCCGTTGCCGGAGGGCGCCGGCCCTATCCTGTTCGCTTTGGCGGAGGCAGAACCCTATGACTGCCATCATCACGATAGCGAATCAAAAAGGCGGCGTGGGAAAGACGACCACGGCGATAAATTTGTCCGCCGCGATTGCGAATCGTGGGAAGCGCACGCTGCTCATTGATCTTGATCCGCAGGCCAACTCGACGATTGCATTTTATGACACGGGCGAGATTGCGACGTCGATGTTCGAGGTGTTGAACGAAACGCGCGCGCCGATGGTGCAGGTCGTGAAGCCGACGAAAGACCCTATGCTGTTTTTGGGTCCGGGAAGATTGGCTCTGGCGAAGTTGGAGCAAGCGCTAGCCGGGCAGTTCGACGCACCGTATCGATTGAAGGACGCGCTCGCGCCGATTTTGAAGGACTACGAATACGTGGTTTTGGATACGCCGCCTTCGCTCGGAATTTTGACGGTGAACGCGCTGGTGGCGTCCACACATTTAATGGTGCCGATTCAGGCGGCGTACTTCGCAATTGAAGGCACCGATGATCTGCTGGAAACCTACGAGCGGATTCGCGCGCGGCCCAATCCCGGATTGAAAGTTTTGGGCGTGGTCATCACATTGTTCGACAAGCGCACAAATATTTCGCGGGATACGCATGGGCAGATTCGCACCGTTTTTGGAGAAGTGCTGTTCAAGACAAAAATCAGCAAAAACGTGCGGCTGGAAGAGAGTCCCGCGTACAAACAAACGATTTTGACGTTCGCGCCGAAGTCACCCGGCGCAACGGAATATAAGAAACTGGCTGGGGAGGTTATCCAACGTGTTGAAGAGAGCCGGGTTACCCGTCACGCTGAAGATGCGGCATGACTCGCACTACGTCGAGTCACTAACGAGCTATAGCGGAGCGGCCATCGGGCGGATGATCAGGACGGAGCAGATCCGTCCGAATCCCGATCAGCCGCGCAAAGCCATCGGCGATTTGCGGGAGCTCACCGATTCGGTGCGCGAGAAAGGCGTGCTGGAGCCGCTGTTAGTGCGGTTCGTGTCGCGCGAGGATTGCTACTACATCATTTCGGGTGAGCGGCGCTATCACGCGGCGCGCGCAGCAGGCTTGCGGGAAGTGCCGTGCATCGAGAAGACGGCGGACGACGCCGAGACCCTCGAGATTGGCTTAATCGAGAATATTCAGAGGAAGGATTTGACGCCGTTTGAAGAGGCGGATGGATTGCACCGGCTGGCAACGCAGTTCGAGTATACGCATGAGGATGTGGCGAGGAAGATTGGCCGGGCGCGCTCTTCGGTGACGGAGACGCTTTCGCTGCGCAATATTCCGGATGCGCTGCGCAGGAAGTGCATCGAGCAGGGAATTATGTCGAAGTCGGTGCTGCTGCAGATTGCGCGGCAACCCACCGAAAAGAAGATGCTGGAGATGCTGCACCGCATCCTGCAAGGCGGTCTGACGCGCGATGAAGCGCGGCGCGAGCGGCGGGAAGAACGGTCGGGTCCGCAGCGGCCGCAGCCGTTTATTTTTCAGTTTGAGCCGGAGAATGAAACATTCCGGTTCCGGATTCAGTTCAAGAAGAGCCACGTTTCGCGCGACGAGCTGATCGGAACGCTGCGCGAGATCTTGGCGCAGCTCGAAGGATCGTCATCGGAAGCGGATTCAACCGCGGCGTAGACTGGCGCTGACCGAGATGGGCATGTCTATGCTGTACCTCTGCATTGCCTCGCCATGCCGGAATTAACCCCGCAACAAATGAAGACGCTGGAGCGGTTATTCGCGGCGGGATTTCGTCCGATTGCGATTCCTCCCTACGAAAGCGCACTCTGCATCCATCGCGGCGAGTGCGCGGCGGCGCTTACGCCGGTGCCCAACGGCGGGCTGCGGCTGCTCGCGCCGGCCACCTACATCATTGATGGGAATCTGGGCGTGAAGCTCAAGAAGGGGAACCGCGACGTGTTTGTGTGGAAGAAAAAAGAAATTGAAGGTACGCCAGAGCGTTTGAAGGAGCTGGAAGCTTTCCGGCAAGAGCTTACGTCCATTTTGGACGAAGGGTCGCCTCAATAGCCCTTCGGCGACTCGTTTGCAATTCCGCAGCACTCCCGGCAGACTGAAATTCCTATGGCTGAGTACGACGTCATCTGCATTGGCGCAGGACCCACGGGCCTGGCGACGGCAATCGAAGCGAAACGCGCGGGAATGCGCGCCCTGGTCATCGACAAAGGCTGCTTGTGCAATTCGATCTTCCACTACCCCGTGAATATGGTGTTTTTCACGACGCCGGAGTTGCTGGAGATTGGGGACTTGCCACTAGTCAGCCCAAACGAGAAGCCTGCACGCGTCGAGGCGTTGAAGTATTACCGCAAGGCAGCGGAGCATTACGAGTTGGAGTTGCGGCTATTTGAGTCAGTCGTTCGCGTGGACGGAAGTGACGGCAATTTCACGGTGCTGACGCGGATGGAGAAGGGCGCGCCGGGGAAATACCAAAGCCGAAAAATTGTTGTCGCCACCGGCTACTACGATCTGCCAAACAAGCTCAATGTGCCGGGCGAGGATTTGCCGCACGTTTCGCATTACTACACAGAGCCGCATCCGTTCTGGAAGGAAGACGTCGTTGTCGTTGGTGGGAAAAACTCTGCGGCGGAGGCGGCGCTGGACTTATATCGTAACGGCGCCAGAGTAACGCTGGTGCATCGCCATGCGCACCTCGGACAGACGATCAAATATTGGGTGAAGCCCGACATCGAAAATAGGATCGAAGCCAGGCAAATTAAGGCGTTGCTTGAAACGCGCGTGATGGAGATCACCCCACAGGAAGTAATCGTCAGCAACAGCGGGGGTGAGAAAAGGCTTCCTGCAAAGCAGGTTTTCGCGCTGACCGGATACCATCCCGACTTTCACTTCATTCAAAACTTGGGAGTGCATCTCGATCCTGTTACGTGCAAGCCTGCTTTGGATCCCAATACGCTGGAGAGCAACGTTCCGGGGATTCACTTGGCAGGCGTGGTGATTGGCGGACGGCACACCGGAGAGATCTTCATCGAGAACGGGCGGTTCCACGGCAAGCAGATTATTGAGGCACTCAAGTCGCGAGGTTGACCTGAGAGGACCGCTGCGAAAGTCACGCCAACGAGCGATACATCACTAAAGCATCGACGAAACCTGCGGTCGGATGATGGAACGCGCCGGGGAGCCGACCGACAATTTCAAATCCGAAACTTTGCCATAAGGCGACAGCCCGCTGATTTGTGCCCACCACAAAATTAAACTGCATCGCGCTGAAGCCGCGCTCGCGAGCTCGGTCGACGGAATGCCCGCACATGGCGCGAGCAACGCCGCGGCCTGTCGCCCAGGGAGCTGTGATGTAACCACAGTTGGCGACGTGCGAGCCGCCGCCTTGCTGATTGGGCTGCAGGAAATACGTGCCGAGAATCTGGGCATCGTGTTCTGCGACGAAGACTTCGTGCTGGGGAGCAAACCAATAATCGAGCGCTTCTGTGCACGGCATATCTCGCCGCAGTGTGTACGTCTCGCCTGCGCGAATCGTAGGCTCTAGGATCGCCCAAATTGGATCCGCGTCGGCAGGCAGTGAAGCAGGGCGGATTTGCATAGCTCACTCTCGCAGCGCGAGAGGCGTTACGTCAATTTGACGCAGTAAGGGGAAACTGAAGGCAGTAACGGAACAGCGGCCCCGGCAAGTTTGCCGCATATGTTTTCGTTTGTTAGACTTCAGGCATGGCGAACATCATCCGCGAAGTGGCCGAGACGTTCAGCACGCTTGCGCAAGGATTCAGCGTAACGTTCCGAAACATGTTTCGGAAGACGGTCACCGAGAATTATCCGCACGAGCCGGTCCATTTTCAGCCGCGCTATCGCGGAATTCACGTCCTGCATCGCGACGAAAGCGGCCTGGAAAAGTGCGTCGGATGCTTTCTATGCGCCGCGGCGTGCCCGGCGAACTGCATTTACATTGAAGCAGCGGAAAATACGGATGCGAAGCGCATTTCGGCGGGTGAACGCTACGCCAGCGTCTATAACATTGATTATTCGCGCTGTATTTTCTGCGGTTATTGCGTGGAAGCGTGCCCCACAGATGCCATCACGCACGGACACGGCTTTGAACTCGCCACGTACGACATTAATTCGCTCGTCTATCGCAAAGAGCAACTGCTCGAAAAAGCTCCCGCCACGAGCGCAGCTTCCCGCTAGTTTCTAGTAAGAATAATACGCAAAGTTGAGCCTCAGCTTGCAGGGGCTGAGCTGGGAATTTTTGTGCCCGCACGCCAGCTTCACGCCCTCCCAATCGGTGTCTTCTAAAAAATATAAGGCTGCTTAGACGTAACGCTTCGGTTGTGAGGTGGCGGCGATGCGTGGGACGGCAGATTGTTGCGACGGCGAGGCGAGCGGGTGCGCTTGGATGGCGGACGGGGCGGTGGCGCGGGCTGCGCGCTTGGTTCCTGTGATGGCTCGTCGCACACGCCAGAGCTGTCTCGGCGACGCCGGGTTGCTCGCGGGGAGCGGTCCGAAAAGCGACTTTTCGGGCCATGTTTTGCGTTGCCGCTCACGAGCGGTTGCGAAAATCGGGCGGCGAACCCGCTTGGTCGGCGAAAAAATTATCGGACGCAGCGTGCGCGACCTTGCCCCGCGCGTCGCCCGCGGCAGCTCGTTCGTCTTTCGCCACAGACTCATACGGCTCGCGAGTCGCGGGGGGATGTTCGCGCTGCTCCATCAACCAGCGCGCGAGCATAGCGCCAGTGTTCTCCTCGAGCCAGGAATCCAGCAGTTGCGTGATCTCCTTGCGGAGATTAGCGGCGTGGCTCAAGCGAGAGAGTTCGTAGCTCTGCAGCGAATTGCGGGACGCCGAGAGAAGGAATTCCCACGGCGGCTGGGTCTTGTAATTCAAGGGGACCTCCAGGGAGAGCCTCGTCACATTACTAGTATAGTTAATAAAGTCAACAGTACTGAGACACACGAGCATTGTGGAAAACTGTGCAAATCCTTTGACCGCAATCACCAGCAAAGGACTTCCAACCGCTCTGCACTGGGGCTGCTGTGACTGCTCAGGCCACGTCGCACTGGGGTTGCCTTCGCGCGTGTAGCGCGTGCTCCGGCGACTATCAAGATCCGGAGCGGCCGGCATGGAACGACGCCAGCGAGGAAGAAGACCCCGAGGAAGCGGGCGCTTACAACGCGGAGCAATCCGTACCGCGCGAGAGATTTCCTGTTCGCGAGAAATGAGAGAGCAGGAAAGGAGGCGAGGGTATGGGGAGAAAACGGGAGACGAGCAAGGCGCGAATGGCTGTGCCGACGCAGCGCGAGGTGTTGCGCGACGTCATGCTAGCGGCAGGGCAGTATGGCGCGTGGATGACGTTGCGCGAGTTGGGCAGGCTGACACGCTACGGCGAAACCAGCATCTCGGCGCAGTTGCGGCATTTGCGCAAGGCGAAATGCGGCGGCTACGTGCTGGAAAAGCGCGTGCGCAAGCCCGACGTGGTGAGCAGCGAAGAACACTTTGTGGTGTGGGAGTATCGGTTGACGCGGCGGCGCGGCTTGGCGGACCGACGCCACGAATCGCGCCGGCGGGGACTTCGATGAGCGTCAAGCCGGAGTTGGCGTTTGACGTTTGCTGGGAAGTGTATCGCGGGGCGCGCGAGGTGCTGGAGGCCAAGCGCGGCATATCCGCGATGGACTGGAAGGAAGCGACGAAATATTTGTGGCGGCCGGATTTCCGTCCGCGGCTTGCCGAGTGGGTGGCGGCCTTCGCACTGGCTGGCCAGGCGGCGCTCGAAGGACCGGACCGGGCTTCACGCATGGTGATGTTCCGGCTGTATTACCTGGGCATGGCGCCGTACGAAAACGCGCGCCATTTTCTGGGCCTAAGCGAGCAAGGCTGGGTGAATTGGTCGGAGGAAGTGCGCCGCCGCTGCGGGAAAGAGCTACTGCGCCGCGGCATGTTCCCGCCACGAAGATATTTTCGCAACGCCGCGTAACACATTGATTCCGTGGGCTTGAAGCTGGCCTTGCGCTGGCCTTCTGGCTTCTGCATCCACTCGA
>DATBYP010000209.1:0-2335 GCA_036513675.1 Candidatus Acidiferrum sp. | reverse complement strand
TTGGCGATGATGGTTTCGGCGCTCGAGGATCAGGGCTACCGCGTCTGGACCGTCGGCGACGATATCGCCTGGATGAAAACTGCGGACGATGGCTACTTGCACGCCATCAATCCCGAATCCGGCTTCTTCGGCGTTGCGCCCGGAACCGGCATGCTCACCAATCCCAATGTGATGGGTGCGCTGCACAAAAACACTATCTTCACCAACACCGCGATGACGGCCGACCGCGAACCTTGGTGGGAAGGCATCGGCAGTGCGCTGCCCCCGGGGCTCATCAACTGGAAAAACGAACGGTGGGACACCTCAAAGGGACCCGCAGCGCATCCCAATGCGCGCTACACCGTTCCCGCGCAACAATCTCCGAGCATTTCACCCAAGTGGGAAGCGCCGGAAGGCGTGCCCATCTCCGCCTTCATTTTCGGCGGCCGCCGCGCGCGTGTCGCTCCTCTGGTCTACGAAGCCTTCAATTGGCAGCACGGCGTCTTCGTCGGCGCCACCATGGCGAGCGAAACCACCGCCGCTGCCACCGGAAGCGTCGGCATAGTCCGCCGCGATCCTATGGCGATGCTCCCCTTCTGCGGCTACAACATGGCCGACTACTTCCGCCATTGGCTCGAGATGGGCAAGCGCATCCCGCATCCGCCAAAGATTTTTCACGTGAATTGGTTCCGCCGTGGCGACGATGGCAAATTCTTGTGGCCTGGCTACGGCGAAAATGTTCGCGTGCTGAAATGGATTTTGGAGCGCGTCGAAGGCCGCGGCACCGCCGAAGAAACTCCCGTCGGATTCGTGCCCGCACGCAACGCGCTCACGCTCGATGGTTTGCAAATCTCGCCTGGGGCGCTCGAAGAACTTCTGAGCGTGAACCCCGAAGACTGGGAAGACGATCTCGCCGACAGTAAGCAATTGTTCGACAAATTCGGCAGCCGCCTTCCCCAGGAACTCCGCGAAGAGCATGAAAAACTCTCCCGCCGCCTTAGCACCGAAGGCGCCTCGCTGGCGCGCTCCGGTTAACCTTCGAAATTAGGGAGCCTAAAGAATCGATTCAATTTCTGCGTCAATGGCGACATGGCTCGCTGGAAAGCCGTTGATCAAGTACGGAGCGCCTTGCTCCTGGGAAAAATGAAAGAAGCGTGAGATGTGATAGTCCTCGTCGTAGCCGGAAAAGAGGCGCTCCGTTTCCGCGTGGCTGAGAGCGAAACAGGAAAGCGCGACGGGAATGCCAAAGTTCGCCGCGGCCGACAGATAACGATCGACCAGTTCGCGCAGGGGCATCATCGGGGCACGGCGAGTTGCTTCGCTCATGTTCGGCGAGTTTCTGAAATGAGTGTACACCCGAAACTGCGAGTACAGCGGCGCGCAGATCATGACGCGGTTTGGCGGAGCCGCCCGGATTCGATAAGATAGTCTCTCAATTCAAGACTCATCGGAGGAAAGAACATGGCGATAGCAGTTGGACAACCGGCGCCGGATTTTACGCTACAGAACCAGGACAAAAAGGACGTGAAGCTTTCGGAGTTCGCGGGCAAGAAAAACGTGGTCTTGGTCTGGTATCCGCTGGACTGGAGCCCGACCTGCACCAACGAGCACGCCTGCTTTGTCAACGACATGCGGTCGTTCGATCAGCTCGACGCGGAAGTGCTCGGCGTCAGCGTGGACAGCACGTGGTCACACAAAGCCTATGCCGACAAAATGGGCATTAAGTATTCGCTGCTCGCCGATTTTCATCCCAAGGGCGCGATGAGCGAGAAATACGGCGTATACCTGGCCGATAAAGGAATCACCGGCCGCGCTATCGCCATCGTCAACAAGCAAGGTAAAATCGCCTGGTTTAAGAATTACGATATTCCCGTCGTGCCTGACCTGAAGGAAGTAGCTTCCGCCCTTAGCCAGGTAAAAGCCGCCACGGCCTGAGGTTATTTATTTCGCGCTGAAATCGTTGCGAACGACGGCGCCATTCTTCATCACAAATTTCACCGACTCCAGCACGCGAACATCAGATAGCGGATCACCGCTGATCGCGATGATGTCCGCATAGTGCTCGGGCTCGAGCACGCCGACTTTCGCAGACCAACCCAGCAAATCGGCCGCGCGAATCGTGGCCGCTTGAATAGCGTCGATTGGCTTCATGCCCCACTCCACCATTTTCCCGAATTGCTTGGCGTTGTCGCCGTGTGGGTAAACACCGGAATCCGTGCCAAAGGCGATTTTCGCGCCGGACTGAAACGCGTGCCGGAAATTCTCGCGCTGCAAACGCCCGATTTTCTTTTCCTTCTCGATCGATTCCGGAAGCATCCCTGCCTTCGCGCCTTCCTGCAGAATGAAATCGTCATTG
>DATBYP010000208.1:0-3657 GCA_036513675.1 Candidatus Acidiferrum sp. | reverse complement strand
CTGGTTGATGATGTTACGGATGTAAGTGCCGATTCCGAAATCACCGGCGCGCCGGATATCGATCGCAACACGCATCGGCGCTGGCGCGCGCGGAACGCATCCTCGCTGTTTCACATTCGTCAAAACGGGAACTCTCGCGCGTGTTCGGCGTTCCGGAAAAAAAAATCGAAGTCATCTACAACGCGCTCGACGAGCGGTTCCTGCGCGAGCCGATGCCTAACGACGCCGACCGCGTTCTGGAACGCCACGCGGTAACCGATCCCTTCGTGCTCTATGCGGGAAACATCAAACCGCAGAAAAATCTGCCGCGCCTGATCGAGGCCTTCGCGGTGGCCAAGGCGGACCTGCGCGATCACCCGCAATTCGCGGGGTTGAAGTTGCTCTTAATCGGGGATTCGGCGGAGGAGCATTCGGATTTGCGCCGCGCCGTGCTGCGGTCGCGCGTGCAGGGCGAGGTGCGCTTCCTGGGATTCGTGCCGCACTCAGTGCTGCGAGTTTTTTATTCCCGCGCGTCGGCGTTCCTGTTTCCGTCTCTTTACGAAGGGTTTGGACTGCCACCCCTCGAAGCCATGGCGCATGGCACGCCTGTGCTGACCTCCAGCGCGTCCTCGTTGCCGGAGGTTTTTGCGGACGCAGCCCTGCTGGTAAACCCGGAAAACGTTTTCGAAATTGCGCGCGGGATCCGGCAGATTCTTACGGAGGGCGAGACGCGTGAAGCCTTGATCCGCCGCGGACATGATTTGGTGAGGAAATATTCGTGGGAACGTTCCGCGGAGCAGGTCCGCGAAGTGTATCGCGCCGTGCTCGCCGAACACCCGCCGAAAAAGTAGAACAGGCACTCTTGCCTGTTCATCCGTGCGCGCTTGCTCGGGCGCATACGATGACCCCAGCGATAATACTCGTCAGCGGCGGAAATCCACGCCAAGAGGACAGCCAAGAGTGGCTGTCCTACTCGCTCCACTTAGCCCGCGACAATTACGATTCCCAACTCTTGCACATGGCCATCGCGAATTGAAAATGCGCGGACGGGACGCGACGCGGCAGGCAGTAGTGAAATGATGAAGTACGCTTCGTTCGGATAGGCAGCCAGTTCAATATCACGCGGCGACGGGACGTTTTCGGTGGCGGGATGCGAATGATAGATGCCCAGGTGCTCCAACTCCTCTTCGCGCATGCGCCGGAATAGTTGAAACAATTCATGGGGGGCAACATCGTATGCGGTTGGGCTGGCGAGAGCGTTCTTCGCGTGGAAAATCTTGGTTATCACCCCGCCAACGCCGGCGAGCAGCCCGCAGCATTCCAGACGCGGCTCGCTCCGCGCAATCCGCAGCATTTCTTCCACGATTTCCGCGCGCACTCGGATTTCGTCGGGCATGAGCGCAAGTGTACCTTACGCTGCCCGGCGGGCAAGACAATCACGCCAGTGGGTGGCGGATCAATTCCATGTGGATGAGTTCCATGCGTCACCCCTGTCGGGGTTTTCTGATCGTCCTCGGACTATTTCCCCACCGCTTCCCCTGGATTATTCACATTATTTGCTTGAAAAAAATACCGGATGCTCTAAAAGAGTAGAGCAGCATTGGGTTTTCTGAGAACCCAAGACTCTCTTTTGGAGCACCCGGCAATGACAGAGTGTATTCAAGCACAATTCCATTTTTCCTTCCACCGAAACCGGCCGATCGTGGGGCAGTTTGACGGCGGACGGATCACTTCCGACGCCGGGCTGTTGCCGCTGCGCGAGTTTGACCAGCGTCACGAGTTGACCCGCCGGTGGGCCGCCACGCTGAGCGATGCGCGTTTGCCCGAGCGCCAGCAGCATTCTCTGCACGCGTTGTTCACGCAGCGCCTCTACCAAATCGTGGCCGGCTACGAAGACGCCAACGACGCCGCGCTGCTGCGTCACGATCCGATTTTTCAGTTGCTGGCCGAGGCCGCACCGGGACAGCTGCTCGGTTCGCAGCCCACCTTGAGCCGCTGGGAAAACGCTTTCACGGGACGCGACTGGGTGCGGCTGAACCGCAGCCTGCTGGAAAGTTTCGCGGCGCTGTGCGCCGCGCGCATTCAACAGGCCGGAGAAATTGTTCTGGACGTGGATTCCACCGCCGATCCCACCTACGGGCAACAGGAGTTCAGTTTTTACAATGGCTGCTACGAACGCTCGGTCTACCATCCCTTGCTGATTTTTGAACGCGCCACCGGCTATCTGCTGGCGGCCCATCTGCGCCGCGGGGAAGTGGGCAGTTCGCGGGGCGTGGTCGCGGTGCTGCGGCGCGTGGTGCGCTTTCTGCGCCGGCGATTTCCGGAGGTTCCCATTCGCGTGGTCGGCGACACGGGCTTCGCGATCCCCAGGCTGTACCTGTTTTGCGAACAGCAACAGCTGGAATACACGTTCGGCTTCGCCACCAGCCGCTCGCTGAAGCCGCGCGGCGAGCGATTGCTGCAAAAAACCGAACGGCGCTGGCTGCGCCGCCACACGCCACAACGTCTGTATAGCAGTTTTCGTCACCGCGGAAAACGCTGGCGCCAATATTCGCGCCGCATCTGCCTGAAAGCGGAATGCACCAGCAAAGATCGCTGCGTACACTACGTGATCACCAATCGCCAAGGACCGCCCGAGCAGGTCTTCGCCTTCTATCACGGACGCGGCGAATGCGAGAACCGCATCGAGGAACTGAAAAACGGCTTCGCCGCCGATCGCCTGAGCTGCCACCGTTTCCTGGCCAACGCCTTTCGTCTGCTGCTGCATGCCGCGGCTTACAATCTGGTGGTGTTGTTCCGGCATCGTTTGCCCGAGTGCCTGCAGCGCACGCAAATCGAAACCTTGCGCCGCCAACTGTTCCAGCTCGGAGCGCTGGTCACGCTTTCGGCGCGCCGCGTCTTCGTCCATCTCGCCAGCGGCTGGCCGTTTCAGTCTCTGTTTCAGCAAGCCCTGCGCGCGCTGAGCAGCGCCTGAGCAACCCGCCCGCCTCGAATTCGTGATCCCGGGAATCCCCCCTGTGGCGGAGCTTGCTCTGGCTTCGTCTCTCTCCCTCCTAGCCCCACCTGAGCAGCCAGTAGGCACGCTCGAACACCGCTCGCCCAACACGAAAAGCTATCCCCACCTCAAAAAAAATCCCTTTCGCATCCCTCATGAATAATGCAGGTTCCGCCCTGGGCTACGTTGTTGCGTCCCTCCGGGACTCTCGGAAACATGAACTTGGTCCGCTACCTAAGCAACTGGCACGTTGACTTCGATGGTCTCATTCGGTATCTTGGATGTATGATTTCTGACGTCCAGAAGACCAAGCAGGCTTGCCTCTGTTGTACCTGCTGTATGTGTGCGTCTTCTGGCGCCGGGGGCTAATACTCTAGATTAATTCGGAGCAATTCTAGAATCCCACCGCTGGAAGACACCCGGCGGTGGGATTTTTATTTGTAGGCAAGAAACCCACCAATGGAAGGCAGCCTGTAAGCAGGGCGGAAGGAAAGGGACGCATCGGCTCAAGAATGAGCCGGAAAGATCGAGACGATGAGATTCTCCATGATGGGACAATTTACCAAGAATGAGAATGTGATTCGGACACTGGTTGCAGGTGTGATTCTTGCTGTCTTGAGCATTCCCGCGAAAGCCGGCGATAACGGACCGCGGAAACTGGTGGCGCCGCAGCCTTTGGCAAA
>DATBYP010000207.1:0-2174 GCA_036513675.1 Candidatus Acidiferrum sp. | reverse complement strand
AATTCTCGGTGGCGAGACCGCCGATGTGCGTACCGACATCTGGTCCTTCGGGGTGCTGCTTTATAATCTGGCCACAGGTGAGCTGCCGTTCACGGGAAGAACGAGTTTTGAACTCACGTCATCAATTCTAAAAGAAATCCCGGACGTTTCCGCGATAGCCAATCCCAGCCTGCGCGCGCTGATCCTCCGCTGCCTTGCCAAGAAACGTGAGCAACGCTACCAGTCAGCCGGCGAGGTGAAGGCGGCGTTAGAAATTCTGCCCTCCAGCGGGGGGCCAAGCGTACCCGCTCGGCAACGGGATAGTCGCAGAAAGATCAATTCTATTGCGGTGCTGCCCTTTGAAAATAAAACTGGAAGTCCTGATACGGAATACCTCAGTGAGGGGATTACAGAATCGATCATCAGCAGCCTGGCGCAACTGCGTCACGTGCGAGTCGTTCCGCGCAACTCGGTTTTCCGTTATAAAGACCGCGACATGGATCCCCGATCCATCGGTGAAGAACTGCGCGCTCGCACTGTGCTGGTTGGCAGAATCCTGTTGACCGGCGATCGTTTGATCGTTCGAACCGAACTGATTGATGTGACCAAGGACTCACTCCTGTGGGGCGATCAGTTCAACCGCCAACGCTCCCAGATTTTTGAAGTGCAGGATGAGATCGCCAGCGAAATTTCAGAGAAGCTGCGTCTTCGCCTCACTCCCGGCGACAAAAAGAGGTTGCGAAAACACCAGACCAGAAATACCGACGCGTATTACCTTTACCTGAAAGCTCGGTATTTTTGGAACAAGCGGACGCCGGCAGCCTTCCAACAAGCGATCCTGCACTATCAGGAAGCCATCGAATTGGATCCGGAGTTCGCTCTCGCCTACGCGGGCCTAGCGGATTGCCATATCGTTCTGGGGACTTTTGCTTTTATTCCCATGGCGGAATCATTTCCACGAGCAAAGGCTGCGGCGGAGAAAGCTCTGGCCCTCGACTCCACGCTGGGCGAGGCGCATGCATCGCTGGCTGTCATACTCTCGATCTACGAACACCAATGGCACGGAGGCGAAACTCAATTTAAGAAATCCATCTCTCTTCGACCTGACTACGCCACTGCTCATCACTGGTATTCCTTTTGTCTTTGCGCCATGGGTCGTGTTTCTGAGGGTATCGCTGAAATTAGCAAGGCGGAAAAACTCGACCCGCTCTCCCTGATCATCCTCACCAATTTTGGCACCGTCCTGTATTGGGCACGCCAGAATGATCGAGCGTTGGAGCAATACCACAAGGTGTTGAGCCTTTCTCCGGATTTCTGGACAGCGCACTGGATGATGGGTTTAGCGTTCGAACAAAAAGGCAACTACGGGGACGCTGCCGAAGAGTTGCGTACCGCGATGAAATTCTTCCCGGGAACTTCGGCGGTGCTCTCGGCGTCGCTCGCTCGCATCCATGCATTGTCCGGCTTGCCAGGGGAGGCCCTTAAGCTTGCCACCCAGGTGAAAGCCCAAGAGGAAGCCGGCGTCAGTTGCCCGTACCATCTAGCAATGGTCTACGCGGCGCTTGGACAAAACGATGCCGCCTTCGAATGGCTGGGCTCAGCTTTTGAAGCCCATGATATGTGGGTCAATTTTATAAAAGTCGATCCTAAGATGGATTCGCTGCGCAGAGACCCTCGATACATGGAATTATTGCGGCGCAGTGGCCTTCCGGATTGAAAGTAACCTGATCCACGCACTTTACTTGACGCCCATCATCCGCACGGTTACGCTTCCGTCGTAACCATTCGCAGCAATTTAGCGCGTCCAGAAAAGGCCATCGTGGCGGGGACTCCACTTCAAATCGAAGGTGAAGCCGCTCAAGAACCTAAGCTTTCGGTCGTCGATGTCCTGGTCGACTCCCTGAAGCGCTGGGTCTTCAGCGTCCAGGATTATTCTTTACTCTCCGCCCGCTCGATAAAAAATCTCGCCAGTAGCCCGCGCTATTTTCAAGACACTCTCGACCAGATGGACGACATCGGCGTAGGCTCCCTGCCTATTGTGCTGATCTCCGGATTCTTCATCGGCGCAGTCATGGTGTTACAGACGGGCTCGCAATTCACTCGCTTTGGACAAGCTGCACTGACCGGTGACATCGTGGCCATCGCCTTGGTCCGCGAGTTGGGACCAACGTTAACCGGCATCCTCGTCGCCGGCC
>DATBYP010000206.1:0-3295 GCA_036513675.1 Candidatus Acidiferrum sp. | reverse complement strand
CCAGGTGTGCGCGAACTCGAGATCGCAGCCGAGATCGAATACGACATGCGCAGCCGAGGAGCTTCGGGTCCAGCATTCGAAACCATTGTCGCGTTCGGCGCTCGTTCAGCGCACCCGCATGCGCGGCCCACGGAAAAGCGTCTAAGGAAAAATGAATTGGTGGTACTGGACCTGGGTGTTATACTCGGCAACTATTGCAGCGATATTACGCGAACTGTTTTCGTCGGACGTGCACCTGCGCGAATTCGGCGGTGGTATCGCGCGGTCCAGGAAGCGCAGGGCGCCGCGATAGCGGCAGCGCAGGCCGGCACCAGGTGCGGGGATGTCGATGCCGCCGCCAGAGGGGTTCTGGCGCGTTACCGGCTTAACCAATATTTCGTGCATAGTACGGGACACGGGCTGGGGCTGGAAGTGCACGAGGATCCGCGGGTGGCGCGCGGGCAGAAGCACATCCTGGTTCCGGGCAACGTGATAACGATTGAACCTGGGGTTTACGTGCCGGGCGTCGGAGGAATTCGCATTGAGGACGACGTCGTCGTGCATGCGAACCGAACAGAGGTGCTCACCCGTGTTCCGCGGGATCTTATCGAGATTTGAACAGGCATGAAACCCAAAAAGCCCTCAAAACCAAGCGCCAATTCTACCTTCGCCGGCACGGAAATTGAGCAAATCGAGCATCTGCTGAATTTCATGACCGAGCACAACCTCGAGGAGTTTGAGTATTCGCGGGGGGACCTCAAGATTCGCCTGAAGAAACCTTCTGCAAATGCAGCCGTGGGTGTGCGGCAGTTGATGGCGCCAGAGATCATTATCCCCGGTGCGGCGCAAACTCAGCCGGCCGCTGCACCGGCGGCGGCCGCCCCTGAATCGCGTTCCACAGAGGAATTGCACCTTGTGAAGTCGCCCATTGTGGGTACCTACTACGAGTCGCCAAGTCCCGGCTCGGAGGCGTTTGTCAAGGTCGGCGGGTACGTGGAAACGGGTCAAACGTTGTGCATTGTCGAAGCCATGAAGCTCATGAACGAGATCGAATCCGATATTAGCGGCGAGGTGCTCCGCATCTTCGTGGAAAACGGACAGCCCGTCGAATACGGCCAGCCGCTCTTCGGTATACATCCTAGCCGCAAGAAATAGGCGGCGCCTACGACATGTTCCAGAAAATTCTAGTTGCTAATCGCGGGGAAATCGCGCTGCGGGTCATCTGCGCGTGCAAAGAGTTGGGAATTTCCACCGTGGCCGTTTACTCCGAGGCGGACCGCAACTCCCTGCACGTGCGATTTGCGGACGAAGCCGTTTGCATCGGGCCGCCGCGCAGCAGTGAAAGCTACCTGAATATTCCGCAGGTGATTAGCGCCGCGGAAATCACCAATGTAGACGCCATTCACCCGGGCTATGGCTTTCTTTCCGAGAACGCCAATTTTGCCAAAGTTTGCGAAGCATCCGAGATTACGTTTATTGGCCCGACGGCCGAAGTCATCGAGATGATGGGAGAGAAGGACCGGGCGCGGCGGGAAGTGAAAGCCGCGGGGCTGCCTACGATTCCTGGAAGCGACGGGATCGTCGAAGGAGAAGAGCAGCTTGGGAAGGAGGCTGCCCGAATCGGCTATCCCTTGATTCTCAAGGCCGTGGCTGGAGGCGGCGGTCGCGGCATGCGCGTTGTGCGCAATCAGAGCGAATTGCTTTCCGCGTATCAGACGGCGCGCAGCGAGGCGCAGCAGGCGTTTGGAAATCCGGATGTGTACGCCGAGCGATTTTTGGAACATCCGCGTCACATTGAGTTTCAGGTGCTTGGTGACCAGCACGGCAAAATCATCCACTTGGGCGAGCGCGAATGCAGCATCCAGCGACGCCACCAAAAATTGATCGAAGAATCCCCGTCGCCCGGCATGGATGCTAAGCGGCGCAAGGACCTCGGCATGAAGGTCGTGCGCGCTCTTGAAAAGATCGGGTACACCAACGCGGGAACTGTTGAATTCTTGATGGACCAGGATGGTTCGCTGTATTTCATCGAAATGAATACCCGCATTCAGGTGGAGCACCCGGTAACGGAGTTAGTCACGGGCGTGGACCTGATTAAGGCCCAGATTCGCATTGCTGCAGGGGAGCGGCTCGAAGAAGCCGTGGGGGAAATGCAGTTCTCTGGCCACGCGATTGAATGCCGCATCAATGCCGAGGATCCCGAAACGTTCGTCCCCTCCGCCGGGCGCATCACAACCTTTCAGGCGCCGGGAGGAACCGGCGTTCGCGTGGATTCCGCCGCTTATGCCGACGCGGTGATTCCCCCGTACTATGATTCGATGATCGCAAAGCTGATCGTTAAGGGCCGCGATCGCGCGGAAGCCGTGGGGCGCATGAAGCGCGCACTGGAAATGTTTGTGATCGAGGGGATTAAGACCTCGATTCCGCTGCATCGCCGCATTCTTGCCGACGCCGATTTCGCCGCGGGGAAAATCGATACGCATTTCATCGAGCGGTTGCTAGGAACGAACGGGAAATAGCTTTATGCGCCTTGTTCTGCCCAGGCTGTATGTGATACTGGACGCAACCTTGCTCAACAATTCTCCATACGATTGTGCGCAGGAACTCGCCGCCGCTGGTGTTCGGCTGCTGCAATACCGCGATAAGTGGGCCTCTGCGCGTGATTTGCTGAAGACCTCTGGCGAACTGGTCTCTTCCCTGAATTCGTACGGATGTTCTTTGATTGTGAATGATCGGCCGGACGTTGCGGCGCTCGCAGGCGCGGCGGGCGTACACGTCGGGCAAGATGATTTGGACGCGGAGCAGGCGCGTGTTGTTCTGGAAGAAAAGATGTGCGTCGGTGTGTCCACGCACAATCTGGAGCAGTTTCGTCGCGCGGCCGCGACCTCTGCTGATTACATTGCTGTCGGGCCCATTTTTGCCACTAGTTCTAAAGCAAATCCCGATCCAGTTGTGGGACTGGAATTGCTCCGGCAAGTGCGCTCACTCACCGATAAGCCGATTGTCGCGATCGGCGGGATCACGCTGGAGAGCGCGGCTTCCGTCATCGCCGCCGGCGCTGATAGCGTGGCTGTGATTCGCGATGTGGTGTGCGCGGCAAAGCCGGCCGAGCGAGCGCGGCTCTTTCTCGACACGCTGGACCCGGCGAACCGCGCCGCTGCCGTCTAAGGTTGCACTGAATGGCGGACACGACACAAGCCATCCACGAGCCACTCCCCGCAAAACAAGAAGCCGGCTTCGTTCGCGCCATCGGGCTTTTCGACGGCACCATGATTGTTGTTGGATCCATGATCGGCTCCGGCATTTTCATTGTTGC
>DATBYP010000205.1:0-11449 GCA_036513675.1 Candidatus Acidiferrum sp. | reverse complement strand
AGAATAGTCCCCGGCCAAACCAGCGTCGTTCCGGCGAGAGATGCCATGATTGCCCCGAAGAACAAGAAGATGCCTACTACGATGATTCCTTTGGGCGATTTTGTTCGAATGAGATCACCGCCGTCGCTTTGGCCGCGATACCTGCGAGGACATCAGGAATGTGGAACGGGCAGAGTCGCGAAGATAAGCGTCCCATTCGTATCTGATTGAATTTTCAGACTACCACCAAGTTGTCTTACCCGTTCCCGCATTCCTCGGAAACCCACTCCCGTGCGGTCTGTTGAATTGAGTTCCTGCTGTCTCTTGAGCGGTATGCCCTTGCCTTTATCTTGCACTCTGACCACAATCCGGCTGTCTTCCGCGACCATGTTTATTGTCGCGGTAGCGCTGCCGGAGTGACGGTGAATTTTGGTGAGGCACTCCTGCACGATTCGAAAAACCGCAATCTCCATATCATGCGGTAGCCGTCCAAAGTCTGATGGAATACTCAAGTCAACGCTAATCTTGCTGCGTTCTGAAAATCCGTCCACGTACCAGCGGAGTGCAGACCCAAGACCAGCTTCATCGAGCAAGGGCGGATGCAGCAGATGCGAGATCGTGCGAATCTCCCTGCTAATTTGCTCAACTAGCATTACGTTCTCCTCGACCGCCTTACCTCCCGCCGTGTCGAGCTTGTGGGCCTGCTGTTTTACCGTACTTAGGTTCATACCAATCGCAGCAACTAGCTGTCCGGCGCTGTCGTGAAGCTCCCGTGCAAGACGTTGCCTTTCGGTGTCCTGCACTTGCAACAGTCGGGCGCTGAGATCGCGCAAGGCTGCTTCGGCACGATTCTGCTCCGTTATTCGGCGTTCTAGCTGTTCTGTCCTGTCCACTACCCGCATTTCTAATTCATCTTTCGCTCTTCTAATGGCTTCTTGGTCGCTGTTCCGTTGGGATATGGCGGCTGACAGAACCAGACTCGTCATTGCCACCACGCCCACGAACGCCTGCAAAAGTAATAGCGATTCATTGGGTTTGTTTTCGACAAAGCCACCAGTTCCGTGTAGCGTGCCCCATATTGCGATTCCGGAAAACGCAATGACTGCTGCTGAGGCTTCGTGCGCTCGTAAATGGAATGCACCCCAAACGACCAATGGTAAGCACAGAAATGCTAATGGGTAGGTTTGTAGTCGAGTGGGTAGAAAGCCGCAGAACAGAATCACCCCTACAAGCAGCAAACAAAAGACTGCAACTGCTCCGTGAAAGGTCTCCCGCCGATCCCTTTGCAAAACAGGGCGAGCACTCCACAAAATCAGACAAGGGGCAATCAGAATTGCTCCCGCCATGTCGCCTAGCCACCAAGTCAACCAGACTTGCCCGCGATCAGCGCTTTGAACAAATCCACCTGCAAACAAGCTGACCACGCCCACAGTAGCGGCTATCGTTGTGCTGACTACGCCGCCGAGAAAAGCAAACTTCAAAACGTCTTCAGCCGAAGCAAGCGCGTTGCGACCGTGGGCAAACTTGGAAATCAAATAGGCGCCGACAAGACCCTCAAGCGTATTTCCGGCTCCAATGCTCATCGATGTAAGCACAGAGCCAGCCGTCGTTAAGTTGACCGCGAATGCGCCGATGAAAATAGCGGGCCACATCTCATATCCGAAAATGAGGAATGCCGCTAACGCGATCCCTGTTGGTGGCCAGACAGCCGTCGCGCTTGGATTCACAATTGCTAACTTCAAACCCAATTTTCCGGAGATGAAGTAAATAATTGCGAGACCTAGGATGAGAGGCAAGCGCTGAGTGATTCGCTTAATCAAGTGGCCGGTCCAAAGTCAATGTGTCAACGCTCGCGGCAGGCTACTCAGCAGACCACAACGAAGATATTTTGTCTATTTAGATAAGACATCGGCGGGCGGCCGACAGGCTCGTGGAGAGAATTTGGGTGGCGTACGCCGGTCTTGGGTGCGCGGTCCGGAAGCACCTTCGCAGCGACCAACTAGTCGAGCGCCCTGACCAGTCTCGACCAACTCGCGGTCAGTCACGTGACCCAAGGGAGATCCTTTGTTCAAGGCCCCTGATAGCCGTTACGCCTAAATTCGAGTTCAATGGATCAACCCTCGACGTCTGAATGAGTTAGCAGATCGTTCGAACGAGTACCTTAAAAGTAAAAGATTCCTATTGACAACTGTGCCGGGTTCGTGCTATCACCCCTCATGAGATCGGCTCCCCAGTCAAGCTCTCCGCTCAGTCCCTGCCTTTCCGGCGCCTCCGGTTTTCTCAACGTTCTCTCCCGCCGTCCACCCTGTTCGCATTGCCAATTTCCACCTTACAACACGGAAGCATTTAACACCTTTCCTTTCAACCTCTTGCCGCCTCTTTGCCCTCTTCTTGCGACTCCCATCCTTTGTTTTCAATCGCTTACAGCCTCTTTTCCCAAAACACCCAGGGGTGGGGTACCCTCCTGCCGTCAATTTCGATTTTCGTGTTTCGGTTTTCGATTCCTTGCCCCTTTGTTTTCACAACCTTACGAATCCCTTTTCCCGCATCTCCTTTGTACTCACATCCATACAAAACCCCCGGGGGTGTGGGGGTCGCAGCTCTCCCAAACATTCCAAGTCCCTCGTTTCACACCGGCGGGACACCCGGGTGAAGGTACCTTATTTTATTAGTGTCCAGGCCGTTCGCAGCCTGCAAAGGAATTTCTGCGCGGCGCCGGAGGCGTGGAAGGCACGCATTCGCGCCCCCATGCGGACACCCCTGCCACGCTGCAGTCGCGGGGCGATAGGGTCGCAGCTCGCGAAAAATGCGATACCCCTAAGTCACTGACCTGCTTGCCTTTTCGGGCGGTAGTTTTTAATGCGTTTGGTATCGGGAGTGCCTCTCTAGTCTGCGAAGCTGATGGCGAAATCAACTTTCACGCCGATCTCTAGAAAGGAGACTTAACTATGAACCGCAAAATGGTCAGTGGAATGATTTGTCTGACGTTGCTAGGAATCTTCTTTGTCCCGCAAGGTCGGGCCGACGAAGCGGATAAGAAAACGATTGTGACCGTAAACGAACCCATTCAGGTTCCGGGGAAAGTTCTTCCCGCGGGCACTTATGTTTTTAAGATACTAGATATGAATGATCCCACTCTCGTTCAAATCTACAACGCTGACGAGACGCACTTGGTCACGATGGTCCGCGGTATTCCGGACTCTCGGAGGGAAACCCCGGAAAAAACAATCATCAAGCTCGAAGAGCAAGAGCCGGGACAACCAGAAGCCCTAAGGGAGTGGTTCTACCCCGGTGATAACACTGGCGTAGAGTTCGTATATCCAACGAAGTAAACGACGGGCAAAAAGTGGGCTTCGCGCCTGGCGCCGACGGCGTCAGGCGCTCCGCTTTTTTCAAGCGTGTCACGTGTTCAGTTTTTTTCCGAAGAGAAATTCTTCGCCAATGCTTCCAGCGTGCTGTTCAAAACGGCAATCCCGCGACGCAGGTTGCTGCTGCGAAACATTCTCAAGACCGCCCAGAAACTGGGCGCCTCTGTTTGTTCCGCCCTCGCTGCCCCCGCAAGCGCCTCGGGAACGGCGTCGGCAAATTTCTTTAAGACTTCCGGATCGATGGATCCTAAAGTCTTGGTCAGAATCAGGAAATTGCGGATTCCGCGAATTGCTTCCGGCGTTTTGCTCGACTCGACCACAATTTCAAGAACCTTATTGCCGCCTCCAAGCAACCCGCGCAGTAATTCGAGGACGCCGCTATCGTGCAAACCTTGCAGCACTTCTAAACCGGCGAGCATCGCTTCGGCATGCTCAGCGGGCGCACGCTCCAGGCGGGAACGCAGCTCCTCCCGCGGGTCGCGCTTCGGTAACTCCAGAGCAATCGGCTTAGCCATGTCTCTCTCTCCTTGCCGCGCCCGTCCGAACTGTTCGGCGAGCGGGTGCGTTTAGTTGGTTTGAATCTGTACGAGCCCGTTGCCAGGGACGCGATAGTCTGGACGCTTCCATTTCCGCTCCACCTCAACACCGTGCTGGGGCGTTGGATGGCCGAAACGATGGTTCATGCGTGGCAGCGGACTTTCGCCGACTTCCGCCAGCACGCGGAGATGCACGGATGCCTCTTTGTACGCCGGTGTGTGCGTCACTGGGTCCGTGTGGCTGCTCGTCAAGCGATTCACGGGACTCTCCACCGAATTCATCGGCATGTAGAGTTCTTTGCCCTGCACCCGATCCGTGACTAGCGCGCGCACGCGGAGCTGGCCGTAACGTGAAGTAAGTTGCACCCATGTGCCGCTTTGAATCCCGCGTTCTTTCGCGAGCTCGGGCGAGACTTCGACAAAAGTGTCCGGAGTTTTCTCGCGAATTCCTTCGCATTGGTACGTCATGTTGCCTTCATGAAAATGCTCGAGCAGGCGGCCGTTGTTTAGGTGCAGATCGAATTCGGCGTTGGGCTGGTCGGTCGGTTCTGTAAGCGAGAGCGGGAAGAGCCGGGCTTTGCCATCCGGGAAAGCAAACTGCTTGGTATAGAGGAGCGGCTGGTCCGTTCCGTCCGCTGCAACCGGCCATTGGAGAGACTTGAATCCCTCGAGCCTTTCGTATGTCGCGCCCGCGAACAAAGGCGTCAACGAAGCAATCTCGCGATAAATTTCCGAGGGATGCTGATACCGCCAATTCGCGCCGAGGCGATTGGCGACGTCCTGGATGATTTGCCAGTCTGGCCGGCTGCCCTCCAGGGGTTCGAACACTTGATAGAGGCGCTGGATTCGCCTTTCCGTGCTGGTGAACGTACCCTCTTTTTCAAGGCTTGGACTGGCAGGTAGCACCACATCGGCAAAATGGCATGTGGCGCTGAAGAAAATGTCCTGCACGACGAAAAATTCCAACTTTGCGAGGGCTTCGCTGACAAAGTTCGCGTTCGAATCCACAAGGCTTATCTCTTCGCCAAACAAATACATGGCCTTGAGCTTGCCTTGATGAATCGCGTCGATCATCTCGTGATTATCGAGCCCTTTGGTCGAAGGAAGTTGCACGTTCCAACCTGCTTCGAAACGCGAGCGGACGTCGGGGTCAGTAACAGGTTGATAGCCGGGAAGAAAATTGGGCATGGCACCGTGGTCGCTGGCGCCCTGGACGTTATTGTGCCCACGCAATGGGTATGCACCGGTACCCGTCTTCATATAGTTGCCAGTGATGAGCAGCAGGTTCGATATGGCCGTCGAAGTGTCAGACCCCATGCTATGCTGCGTGACACCCATCGCCCACAGAATGCAGACGCCGTTCGCCTCGGCAATCATGTGCGCGACTCTTTTCAGAGTGTCCTCGGAGAGGCCGCAAGTACGAGCGGCGAACGCCATCGTGAATGGCGCGAGGCTCTTTTTGTATTCCTCAAGTCCATTCACCCATTGATCCAGAAACTTGATGTTGGCCAAGCCATTCTCCAGGAGATAACGGCTGACCGCCGAAAGCCAGACCATGTCGGTGCCCGGTTTTGGGTGCAGGAAAAGGTCGGCGCGCTTGGCCATTTCGTGTTCGCGCAAATCCGACACGATGAGCTTTTGCCCGCGCAGCTTGTGCGCTTGTTTTACGCGAGTGGCCAGGACCGGGTGACTCTCTGCCGTGTTGCTGCCAATGATGAGCACGAGTTCGGCGTTCTCAATGTCTTTGATGGAGCCAGAGTCTCCGCCATAGCCAACGGTTCGAAACAAACCTTGCGTAGCGGGCGCCTGGCAGTAGCGGGAGCAATTATCCATGTTGTTGGTGCCAATGACGGCGCGCGCCAGCTTCTGCATGAGATAGCTTTCTTCATTGGTGCATTTAGAAGAAGAGACAAACGCGAGCGAATCCGGTCCATTCTTTGCTTTGATCTCTGCAAACTTGCGGGCCGCCAGATCCAGGGCCTCGTCCCAGGAAGCCTCGCGGAACTTGCCATTTTCGCGGACAAGCGGCTTTGTCAGCCGGTCCGGGCTGTTCACAAAATCCCATGCGAACTTTCCCTTGACGCAGGTGGAGATGCCGTTCGTTGGCCCCTCGAGTGGCTCGACTTTGAGAATGTGACGATCTCTCGTCCAAACATCGAAACTGCACCCGACACCGCAGTACGTGCAAACTGTTTTCGTACGGCGCACGCGTGATTCCCGCATGCGCGACTCGGCTTCCGAGAGCTTCAGAATCGCTCCATAGCCCGTCTCCGGTTCGACGCCCTTCACTACATCGATCATGCCGCTCAACGCGGGTTTAGGAAGCGCGGTGAAGAAGCCCGCATGCCCGAGCATGGAAGTCTCCATCAGCGCGTTGCACGGGCAAACCGTCACGCAGTGGCCGCAAGAGACACAACTCGATTCGCCTATGGTCGAGCCGCCATCCCAGAGAACGCGGGGATGAGAATCCTCCCAATTAATCGAAAGCGTCTCGTTTACCTGCACGTTCTGGCAAGCTTCGACGCAGCGGCCGCAAAGAATGCATTGTTGCGGGTCGTAGCGGTAGAAGGGGTTCGTGTGGTCTTCTTCGTACGGCTTGGAACGAAAGGGAATTGGCTGGTGCTCGATGCCGAGCAATTTTTCCGTGTTGTGGACAGTGCAATTTCCGTTGTTGTTGTCGCACACCGTGCAGTAGAGAACGTGATTGGTGAGAATGCGGTCGAACGCTTCTCGCTGCGCAGCGCCGGCTTTGTCTGATTTTGTAGATATCTCCATCCCCGCGGACACGATGGTCGCACACGCGCGCACGAGTCGGCCGTTGGTCTCTACCATGCATGTGTCACACGTCTGGATGGGACCAAGCTGGGGGTGATAGCAGACCTGTGAAATCTTGACCCCCGCCCGATTGATGACATCGATCAAGCGTTCGCCGCTCGTCGCTTCCTGGACTACACCATCGATCGTTAGCCTTACCACCAATATCCTCCCCAGATGCGGCTTAGCATCCAGAGCATACAGCCAACCGCAAGATCCATGGTGACCGCCCACGCGATGGCTGCACCAGACTATCGCTTCAACGCGGTGGGTCGTAAACCTATTTTCTGCGATTCGACTTCATCAGTGCACCCGTATCAGCGTTCCGTTCAGTTACCACGCGGCCTGTTGCCGAAGCGCGACTAGCCGTGCCCTGTTGTTCCATCCCACGAGTCGCGTTGGAATTTCCACGAGATAGATCAAGGTGAGACCGATGAAAATGATCATGAGCGGAGCGTCTCCGGTGTGGCCAAACAAGTATGCTCCCAGAGACCGAAAAGAGAGGTAAGCGATCGCCATCCATCCGTCGGGAGCCGCACTTGAAGTGGCCCGTGCCAAAACTGAAGAGGTCGATCGCGAGGGGCTAAAAAAGGCGAATTGGCGAACGCAAGAGGTTGCGGCGTCACTGTGCTAAAGTTCCGTTCTCAAAGCGAAGCCGGCCGCAACAGCTATCGTGGCCTGCTCAGCTAACAGCCGTACGCATAGTGCGGGTGCCAGAATTCCAACTGGTTGCGGCGCTAAAGCGCAATCGCTTCCGTCGCTCCGCTCTCTTGACGAAGTACTGCTCGAGTTCGTGGCGCATTTTCGGCCGCGCATGGAAGATCCGGGCCTTAACGGCGGCAACGGAAATACCCATGGTTGCCGCAATCTCTTTCATGGAGCGCCCTTCGAGCTCGTAGAGCTCAAGCACCCGCCGTGCATTCGGCCTTAGTTCGGCGAGGGCTTCCCTCAGGATTCGCGATCTTTCCGCGCGTAGGCAGTCCTGCTCGGGGTTCAGCGCCAAGTCTGGAACGGAATCTCGCAGCGAGGTCTCATCCGATTCCGATTCGTCCATCGAGATCTCCACCTTCCGAGCCTTCTTGCGGAGCTTCATGAGAGCGACATTGATGGCGATACGGGAAAGCCAGGTGGAGAATTGAGAGCCGCCCTTGAAGTCCTGCAAGTGAACGAATGCGAGCTGGAAAGCCTCTTGCACAACATCTTCGGCATCTTCGTGGTTTCGCGTAATGCGTTGTGCGAGGTGAAAAATCCTCCGTTTGTATCGCGTGAAGATTTCCCCAAACGCGCCCGAATGGCCGTTCATCGCGGCTGCTACTAGCGGCGCGTCGGTGCCCAGTCCGGCTTGCATTTCGACGGGGAAGTGGTTGCTCGGGAGAGCAGCTTCTTGGAACGTCTGCATTGACATTGCTCTTGGCCTTTCTCTTTTTATTTCCCAGTTCGCCTGAGTCTTGAGAGCCCTGATGTTTGTCGGGGCACGCGAGGAATAGAGGCACCATTCGTACCAAAGCCGGGGCGTTTTAGATCGCCGCAAGTGACTGATTAGAAGGAAGATCGTAAAGCAGAGCCGAAGCAAGGTGTCGAAGGTCGGACACGGCTACCTTCCCTGTGACACCTCGACTGACACGGCATCGAAGGTAATGCCGAGTCTTTGGTCAACGCGCGGAGTTATTCAGGGAACGGCAGCAACAGAGCAAGGCGCAGCACGCAGCTACAAAGAAGAGGTATCAGACTGCTTGGCAGCGAAAATCGCATTGCGACGTTGGTAGGGTTTGTTTGGAGTGATCGGAAAATGAAAGCCAGACTTGGAAAAGTTATATTCAACGTAAGCGTAGGGGTAGCTGTAATCGTGTCCCTGCGTGGCGGTTTTGAGAAATTGTCCGGCGAAGAGCCGGGCGTAGCCAAAACCAAAGCTTAGTCCTTTATTCATCTGGTATTCGGCAACCAGATCGAGTTCGTTGCCGATATGGCGGCTGGCACCAGGGCGGGCTGGTACCGAAATCGCTCCGCTGCTGGCGTAAAAATTGTCATTTGAAGTAGCGAGCCAGTAGCCTACAAAGGCTTGCTTGAATTTCCATTTCTTACCGACATTTTCCTCTACGCCGACCCGGAAATGCACAAGATTCCTGCGGCCGACCTGATCGGTGAAGCCGTACCTGTCGTGATTAGAAGGATAGACCTGATCAAAGGTATTCCAGTCTCGGCCCGCCGGATTTTTCGTCCCGGAGGCGTAGTTGCCTTCGACATAGACCCGTGGCGCCGTGGCAACCTTGGGAAACGTCTTACCCCCGCCGACATAGCCCGCCCAGGCCCCGATGGAAGATGCGCCGAGAGAGCCTGTCTGCCCGTCAAACTCGGTGTCGTAGTCGAAGTCCGCGGGGAGAGTGCCCTTCACGTGCAGGCCGATGGTGACTTCATTGAGGTGGCCGCGTCCGACCGTTTCTGGAAGACCAAAATTTCCCGGTGCCAAACGCCAGAGAACATACGGCTCGAAGGTGGCGAGGGGAATGATGTTCTGGAAGCTTGCGTAGACGCCGTAGAGGTTGTTCCCCGGAATCGCGCGGTGTAAGAAGGTATTGCTGCCGGGCACAACCGAAGAGCCGAAGACTGCCAGTTCATAACCGGGATGATGAATGTCGACGCGCGCGACATCAAAAGTGCGGCCGACGTTGGTCCAGTTGGACGGACCGATTACGCGCTCGTCACCAAAGAGGAGGACTTGGCGCCCTCCAAGCGCATCGGCCCAACCTGATGTGGAACTGCCGACCTGAACGTAGGCTTGCCAAAGGGTCCAACTGTCCTCGAACGGGTTAGCGTTGGGGATGTGGTGATTGAAAAAGATACGAGCGTCCTGTACTTCCCCGTAAAACTTCAGCCAGTCCTTGGGCTGAATCGCTACTTTCACGCGGAGGCGATCCAACACGTAGAAATCGCTTGTGTCCGCGAAGCCGGTACCGATCGGGCCTTCCAGACGATCGCGATATTCGCCGCCAATGTGAAGCCAGGGAGGCAAAACCTCGTCGAGTTTGGCAATGGGAAACAGCCAAGACGGAGAATCTGAGTCGACTGCAGGTGGGCTGGGTGCAGGATTTGAGTTAGTGTTCGCTTGTGCCTGCACGCGGTTTGGAAGCATGCTTATGCCAAGGAAGAAGGCTAGCAGCAGCGAGGTATGCGTTCTCATCGAAAATCACCACAACTAAGCCACAAGGGTTCTCGTGTGTCGGGCCGGTGTGCTGCACGTTAGGGACAAGGCTAGCCAGGGAGAATGTCCAGCGCTTCTGAGGGAATCTTACTTATGGCGTCTGCATCCAGATTCAAATGCGAGGTGACCGCTTCGGGAGGCAGGCGCCTTAGCCAGTTATTCAGCGAAAAATTCATATACTCGCTGGCCTTGAACATTTCGAGGAACACCAGATCCGTGTTGCCCGAATTTTCGACGTAGTGACCCGCGACGGCCGGCACAAAACCGACATCATTGGCGTTAAAATCCATCGTGCGCGCTCCTTCGGTTGTAAAGACGGTCATGCGCCCGTTACCGGCAAGGTAGTACTGCCATTCAGAAGCGTTTGGATGCCAATGCAGTTCGCGCATACCACCAGGCTTGATGGTGACCAAGGCTGCAGCGATATTTTTCGACGCCAGGAAGTTACGCGAATCAACGATGCGAACGGAACCACCCCTGGTTTGCTGCGTGGGGGCCATAGTCGACAGCTTGAAGGTGTATTGGTAAGGGGATTCGACGCGACGCCCTCCAACCGCAGCCTTGTCCTGTGCCAAAGATGCGGGCAAGTCTGCAGCAAAGATGTATAGGCTCTTGTTTGGCAAGTTTTTAAGAGCGCTCGCCGGCAGCCCAAAATTTTTCGACAACACCGATGGCGGCGTGCGCCTCACCCAGTCGGAAAGAAGGAAGGTATTGTCTTCAGAAAACGCACCTTGATCAAATACCAAAATAAATTCACAACCATCCGGTTGCAATCCCTGGATTGAGTGAGGGAAACCAGCCGGAAAGTACCAAAGGTCACCTTTTCCAGCATCGCCGATGAACACGGTGCCATCGGGGTTAAGGCAGGTCACGCGAGCATTTCCGTACAGCATAATGGCCCACTCGTCGGCCGTGTGCCAATGCAGCTCCCGAAAGCTGCCCGCCGTAAGCCGCATTCTGACGCCCGCTAGGTCTTTTGAAGACGGCAGTACCCTTTCTGTTACTTGGTTGGTCCAACCCCCCTCTTCAACGCGTTTGGTAGTTAGATCGAAGGAGTACCATATCGGCTCGACGTGTCCGTGATCCGTCGGCGGAGGAAGATTTGAATTCGGATTTTCGTCCAAGAGGGGCTTATTTTCCGGGCCCGGATTACTTGAGGAATGATCGTGTTCTGCTTTTTCGATGTCAGCTTTCTCCTGGGCTTTGGCTGCCAGGGACGCGAGTGCCGCGCTGGCTAGACCAGCGGAACCGACGCCCAAAAAATTGCGCCTGGACAGTCCCTCCGCGCCAGGTTTGCGTTCCTGCGGTTCAGGCGCGCGATCAGCTCTTTCCATTTCGGGCGTGATGGGTGTTTCCGTACTCATTATTGATCCGACTTTCTCTGAATGCTTTTCAGCGGCGCCGATCTTTTCTTAGACTGCGCGAATGATCAGCAATGGCCGTGGGGCAATTGCGTTGCCAGCCCCCCGGCCAATAACACGCTTCTAATCAACGGTATCCCTCTTTCTCATGTGGAGTTTGCGCCATCAAGCTGACACCGGTGCCCGCATTCT
>DATBYP010000204.1:0-9140 GCA_036513675.1 Candidatus Acidiferrum sp. | reverse complement strand
CGCCACAATTGAAGTTGCTTCTGATGCAAAGCGGACCATCGCTGAAAACGATGGATGAGGCCCGGGATTTCTGCCGGTTCGCTGACGGTCACTTTGGTGATGTCCGAGGAATGGGATGCAGCTTCGTGCTGCTCTAGCATTGCCTGAATGCGGCCCTGTGGATCACCGCCGGCATGAGAGAGATCCTGTTTGGCCTCGTCGACTTCGTCTTGATCGAGCTCGAGCTGGGCTTTGGCTGCGTCGAGTTGGTTATCTAGGGCGTCCTTCTTACTGCCACTCGCTTTGGCATCCGCGGCGGTCAGCGCATCGACGCGTTTCTTGTCAGCATCTGCAGCGTCCTCCGCTTTTTGCAGGCGGGCCTGAATGGCTTTAGCTTGCGGAGTCAAGACGGGCGGGTGCTGCTGCGCCTCGAGGACCGCGGCGGCAAAGGCGAGATCCATCTCTTTGTCGCCGACTTCCAATGCTGCTTGGGCAAAGGGCTTTTCCTCCTCGCTGGTGGTCATCCTGGCAAACTGCTGGGCAGTCTGCAGTGGCTTTTGGTCGACAACCGCTGGCTCGGCAGGATTCGAGACTTGTGTGGTGGTCGGGGCGAGGACGACCGGCTGAGACGTATGGGTGCGGACGAGGGTGAAGACCGAGGCGCCCAGCAGCAGGATCAGGACGAGGGCGGCGGAGCGTTGCTTGGATTTCATAGAGGAGTCATTCTAAACGAATAGGGGGCTGAGAGAGGGCCTACGCTTCGGGCGGAGCCTTCCGCTGCTAACGCGCGCGGTATGGCCCCCTCCCCCCGTTTTCTGTAACTGCGGATTCTAAAGCACTTATTCGACGGCGCTTTGTAACTGCGGAATCTAAAGGACTTGCAGGGTGCAAATTTGGGGGCTTCAGCCGAGAAATTTGGATCTGCAGATTGTAAAAGACTTAGGGAGCTGTCGAGTAAGTTTGACCGGTAGTCCCTGCTGTACCAAACGCAGCATTCTACACCACCCATTATGGTGGAGAAATGATTACTTGTCAAGACATTTCTGTAACCATAACATTCTGTGGAGCATAGCGGAAAGAGAGAGCCAATTACTTCCCGAGCATGGATGGCGCCGGGCGACTTGCTGTGGGTGCCCGGGGTGCGTAGTCTGACCGTAGATTATGTCGAATACGCGGCTACCCGGTTCTGTATTCTTTGCGCTCGCATTGGTTGGAGCGGTACGGTACTTCTACTATGCGCCGCGACTGCCAGAGGTGCTGGGCTCGCACTTTGCAGGAAACAGGGCGGTGAACGCCTGGCAAAGCAAGGCGGCGTTTTTCACTACAGAACTGTCTGTGGTCGTCCTGGCGGCGGTGGTGGGCTTCGGGATTCCGCGGATCATTGGGGCCATGCCGGTTTCGCTGATCAATTTGCCGAATAAAGAGTTTTGGCTGAGCCCGGAACGACGGGCGGAGACTTTGGGTTACTTGCAGATGCACATGGCGTGGTTCGGGTGCGCGCTGCTGGCTTTTTTGCTGTTTGTGATGGAGCTGGTTTTTCGCGCGAATTTGCAAAGTCCGCCGCGGCTGAACTCGGCGGCGTTTGTGCCGGGGCTGGTGGTGTTTTTACTGTTTGTGGGTGTCTCAACACTCCGGCTGGTTGCACGATTCGCGAGGAAAAACTGACTTCCACCTGCTAAAATTACGATAACCGCTGGGCTTCGGTCATGAGTGAAAAGCAAAAGATGATGGTCGTACCCAAGCTTTTCGTCCGCTTGGCGCTGAGCACAGTTTTGGTCTGCTTACCTGCTCTGTCTACAGCCTGCACCATTGAAATTCACGGTGATGGCAGTCCGCGATCTGAAATGCGGCGTTCCAAAGCCGTTTTCCTCGGAGAGGTTCTCGATGTTAGGCAGGCCACGCACGAGGAGCGGCAAGAGTACTCCAACTTTTACATCGCTCGCGTGCGAGTTACGCGTTACTGGAAGGGGATAAAATCGGCCGAAGTAAAAGTGGAAACGGATATGGTCGGGTGCGGACCCAATCTGCGAACAGGTTCCATATATTTGTTTTATGCGGTTGGGAAACGGTGGGACTTGACCGGTACCCGGACGCGCAGACTTGAAAATGCAGACGAAGACCTAAAGGCACTCGGCCACGGGAAGCCGCTTGGGCCAAAACAAGTGGGTTAAAGCGATGAACAGTGTCTGGCTGTAGACATTGAATTGTCCACGTAGGAAGGCGTGACCTTGGCTGCGTTCTAGAAAAGCTTTCCGGTCCAGCCGACGGAGAGTTACAAACACTCGAACTAGGTGCAGGTTTGTGCCAAGGTGGGGCGCAGCAGTGCTGCGCCCCTACGATGAAACGGGGTTAGAGGCTAAAGATAGTCTCGGGAGGGGCCTTCGAGGAAGGCGCGGAGTTTGCGCGAGCGCGACGGGTGGCGGAGCTTGCGCAGGGCTTTGGCTTCGATCTGGCGGATGCGCTCGCGCGTGACGGCAAATGACTGGCCGACTTCCTCGAGCGTGTGCTCGCTGCCGTCGTCCAGGCCGAAGCGCATCTTGATCACTTTTTCTTCGCGCGGCGTCAGCGTCTTCAACACGGAAGACGTTTGCTCCTTCAAATTGAGGTTGATGACCGCGTCGGACGGGGAGACCACAGCCTTGTCCTCGATGAAATCGCCAAGGTGCGAATCCTCTTCTTCGCCGATGGGTGTTTCGAGGGAAATAGGCTCCTGCGCGATTTTCAAAATCTTGCGGACCTTGGACACCGGAATGTCCATGCGCTTGGCGATCTCTTCGCTGGTAGGCTCGCGGCCAAGTTCCTGCACGAGCTGACGGCTGGTGCGCACCAGCTTATTGATCGTTTCGATCATGTGCACGGGAATGCGGATAGTGCGTGCCTGGTCGGCAATCGCACGGGTGATGGCCTGGCGAATCCACCAGGTGGCATACGTCGAAAATTTGTAGCCGCGGCGCCATTCGAACTTATCGACGGCCTTCATCAAGCCGATGTTGCCTTCCTGGATCAAATCCAGGAATTGCAAACCGCGGTTCGTATATTTCTTGGCGATGGAAACAACCAAGCGAAGGTTGGCTTCGATCAATTCCTTCTTGGCCTGCTCGGCTTCCGCTTCGCCGCGATGGATTATCGTCAGCGTGCGCTTCAATTCAGTGAGGCCGACTTCGCTGGCCTCTTCGATGTCCTTCAGCTCAGTGCGGCGTGTGCGCAGCTCTTTGCGCGCTTCCGCAGCCACATCGCCCTTGGCGACGTCCACGCGGCGCTCCAGCCGGCCCGCTTCGCGTTCCAGCGATTGCAGGCGCTCTACCGTGCCGCGCATCTTGTCGATCAGGCGCTTTTTCTCAAACGGGTTGAAATCGATATCGCGAACAGCCAGCGAGATTTCCACGCGCGTGCGTGCCACATCCCATTTCGCATGGATGTACGAGCGCTTCTTGGCTTTCGGCGTCTTCTCCAGCCGAATGGCCTGCTTCAACGCGTTGTCATACAGCTTGGCGATTTTCTCAATGTGCTTGAGCGTTTGCTTGGTCTTGTTCGCGATTTTTTCTTCGGTGAGCTCTTCGTCGTCGAACTGCACGATCTCTTTGATGGACCGCACGCCCTTGCGGAGATCGTCACCCACCGCGATCAGTTCTTTGATGACGATCGGCGACCGCGTGATGGCCTTCATCACCACGAGCTGCCCGCGTTCGATACGCTTGGCGATGGTCACTTCGCCTTCGCGCGTCAACAGTGGGACGGTACCCATTTCGCGGAGGTACATGCGCACCGGGTCATTGGTTTTTTCCAACGAGCCAGGTGTCAGATCGAGATCGCTCTCGCCCTCATGCGCATCTTCCTTCACCACAACTTCGTGATCGCCGCTCTCGGTCGACACTTCGACCGCGCGTGCGGCCTTGGCCGACGCGGCATCTTCGTAAATCTCGATGCCGTTGCGCTCAAATGTTGTGAGAAGGTCGTCGATCTCTTCCGAGGAATGCACTTCCGCGGGAAGCGAATCGTTCACTTCGTCATAAAGCAAGTAGCCGCGCTCTTTGCCGACCGCAATGAGCTGGCGTACCGCGTCGTATTTCTCTTCAAGACCTGCTACCGCCACAAATCCCTCCCCAATTTCACAGAAATTCCGCCGATTCTGGCATTATTCGGGGCAATCTATTAGATTCGCTGAGACACAAATGGACTCGCTCGCCGGCGCGAACTGTGGGGTGCTGCCCCAGAAGATCGCTGTTTATTGACCGCCCTGCGGTCACCAAGAACGTAATTTGAAGCTTGTGCACGCGTAATCGCCGCTCGCCCGTGCGTCGCCCGCCGTCTTGCGCTTGGTGATTGCCCCTGCTGCCGCTAATCTCCTACATTAGATGCACTTAGCAGTGTAACCGTTACTCGCTAAACCCTAGTACGCTACACGTTTAAGTCCGCTCGCGTCAACGCTTTAATTGATGGAAAGTTGTGCAAAATTAGACCTGCCTTTCCTCTGTCCTTAGCGGGCGGCCGCTAGCCGTCGCATTAGATCCTGCTTTCTTTGCAATAGGTCGCGCAGTTCCGGCCCAGGCGGACTAGCTTCAATGCTCCGCTGCACGTCGGCAAGCTGTTTTTCGGCTTGGCGATGGCGCAGCGCGTCCACACAACTTTGTGCTTCGTCCCAGGTCAGCTCGCTGGTCTCTTCGAACAGGATTTCGTAGAGCAGCCTACGGTCGCGCTCCTCGAGCGCCGCAGCAATTTCTGTTGCTTGCAGTGCCTGTCCCGAAAGGCTGGCGACGATCAGTGCGCCAAATATCTTCTCCGTTTCGAGTCCGTGATAAAGCTGGCCTTGCTGAAGCTGCTGGGCCAGTTCGTGGCGGAAGCCCTCGCCCTCGGCCAGCATGCGAATCAGCCGCCGCTCGACAGGCTTTGCAGCGCGCCCTACCAACTCCGGCCGCGTCTTCACCTCGCTGCGCCTCTCCGCCGCCGCCTTGCTCAGTGCTGCGCGCAACACCGGCTCGTCTAGCCGGAGTTGCTGCGCGATGCGGGTGGCCCACTCTGAGCGCAAGATACGGTTGGGAATCTTTTGTACGTAGGGCAGCAGGAAATTGACGGCGCGCAGCTTGCCTTCCGCAGTCGCCATATCCATTTGTCGCGCACGCGCAATCAGGTAGTCGACGTATGGCGGCGACTCCTTCACCAGCTTCATGTAAGCGTCCGCGCCTTGTTCGCGAATGAACTTGTCTGGATCGGCCTTGCCAGGCAGCGCCAAGACGCGCACCTCAAAATCTTGCTCGAGCAGAATCGCAATGGAACGCTCGGTGGCCGCCTGGCCTGCCGTGTCCGGGTCGTAATTCACAATCACGCGCTTGGTGAAACGCCCAAGCAGCTTGATTTGCGGCTCTGCCAGACTCGTGCCGCAACTTGCCACAACGTTGCTGATGCCGGCGCGCGCGACGGCAATCGCATCCATGTAGCCTTCGACCAACACGGCGAAATCCGACCGTCGCAATGCTTCTTTCGCCCGGTCCAGGTGATAGAGCACGTTGCTCTTCGAATAGATCGGCGTCTCGGGAGAGTTCAAATACTTTGGCTGATCCTCGCCCAGCGCGCGGCAGCCGAATGCGACGATTTTGCCGGATTCGTTCGCGATCGGGAAAGTGATGCGCCGCCGGAAGCGGTCAAACAAACGGCTACCATTCTGTTCGCGCGAGACGAGACCCGACTCCGCGAGGAGCTTCTCCGCGTATTTTCCTTTTAAATGGCGCAGCAGCAAGTCCCCGCCGCTCGGCGCATAACCGATCCCGAATCGATCGATGGTCGCCTTGTCCAATCCGCGATCTTCAAGGTAGGCGCGCGCAAGTTTTCCTTCCGCCGTTCCCTGCAACTGATTCGAGAAAAATGTCTGCGCTTCGCGGTGCACCTCCACGAGTGTGGCTCGCACGCTGCTTTGCGTCCGCTCCGCGGGCGAACTTGGTTTTGGCTTGGGAATCGAGATGCCGCACTTTTCTGCGACGAGACGCAATGCGTCCGGAAATTCGCAGCGCTCCATCTCCATTACAAAATTGAAAATGTCGCCGCCTTTCCCGCAGCCGAAGCAATAAAAAATCTGCTTGATCGGAGAAACCGTAAACGACGGCGTTTTTTCCTGGTGGAAAGGGCAAAGCCCGCTGAAATCCTTGCCCGTTTTCTTAAGGCGGACGTATTCGCCCACAACCCGAACGATGTCGGCTTGCTGCTTGACCCTCTCCGCAGTGCTGCCTGCTTCAGCCATAGAATCGAAATTCGAAGCTCGAAATCCGAAAATCGCTCCTAACCCTTCGTCTCGGTTGCCGTTTTTTGTCTTGCTTGAGTCGATCGAATATAACCATTCAAAGTTTGAATCACTCGCAAAGCCAAAGATTCAACGCTCTGATGACGCTCCGCCGAGATGTATTGCTGATCAGCCGCCGTAATCAGATGATCGCGAGCCTCATATGCTGAACCACGCGCCAGCCGGCAGAACTGGATGTTCTCTTGATAAGAATACCTCCCGAAGCCCTCCGCGATGTTTGCGGTAACGGAGGTAGTTGCCCGTCGAAGCTGTTGAGCTAGGGCGAATCGTTCGTCCGGAGGAAATGCGGCACACACGGAATAAGCCTGTTGTCTAAGCTCACGAGCCAATTGCCAGACCTGCAAATCAACGAAATCGCGAACCTTTGCGGCCGGGGGCACTCCAGCCTTTACGAGTTTCGTGTTTCGATTTTCGTATTTCGTCATCTCAGGAGCGCAATTCTACAACCGTGATGGCTTTGCCGCCGCGTTCTTCGCTTTCGAAACTTTGATTCGCCACCAGCGGATGAGTCCTGAGGAATTGCCCGAGGCCTTTGCGCAACGCACCCGTGCCGTGCCCATGAATGATTCGCACGCGCGGAAGGTGTGCCAGCGCTGCTTCGTCGAGAAATTTGTCGACTCGCTCGGTCGCCTCTTCGACAGTCGAGCCGATTAGATTGATTTCTTCTGTTGCTGTACCCTCGGCCCGCTGAGAGCGTACTGACACGCCACGATCCGTCACGTGACCAAGTCCTGCGGCGGGCGCCGCTCCCTCAATACTGACGATCTCCTCTACGGCCACTTTCATGCGCAGTGGGCCAGCTTCGATTTCTGCGAAGGTGCCGTCGAGCCGCCGGAAAATTACGGTTTTGTTGAATCCGCGCACGCGAATTCGCTCGCCGGGTAGCAGTCGCTCGGCGCTAACGGCCTCCACCCGCGCCGATGTACCCAGGTCGACCTGCGAATCCGAAAGCGTCTGCACGACCGCCGCGTTCAGCTCTTCCCGCGCCTCGCTGCGAACGTCCAACATCTTGCGCCGTGCGGATTTTTCCACCTGCCCGCGCAGCTCGCGCTCTTTCACTGCCTCGACGACCCGCGCCACGTTCTCGTCGAAGCGCTTCTGCATCTGGGCAAACTTGTCCTCGAGCTCCTTGATGCGCTTCTGCTGCCGCTCGACCCACTGCGTGCGCAACTTCGCGCGCTCCTCTTCCAACGCGTGCCGCTCCGAGGTCATCTGCTGTTGCATGCGGTCCAACTCGTCGCGACTGCGATGCAAATACGCAATCAGGTCCGCGGCTTCTCGTGACTCCGGCGCGAGAAGAGATCTCGCCCGCTCGATGATCGAAGCTGCCAGTCCTAGCCGCTGTGCGATGGCAATGCCGCTCGACCCGCCCGGCACGCCCACCATCAGGCGATACGTCGGCCGCAGATTCACGTCGTCGAACTCCACCGCTGCGTTCACCACGCCAGGTGTGGTCGAAGCATACGCCTTTAGGCGATCGTGATGCGTGGTCGCCAAGACAATGCAGTTCTTCGCGCGAAATTCATCCAGCAACGCCACGGCCAGCGCCGCGCCTTCCTCGGGAGCCGTGCCCGTTCCCATTTCGTCCACCAGCACCAAGGACTGTGGCGTCGCGCTCTGCAACATGGACCTCAGATTCAACATGTGTGCCGAAAATGTGGACAGATCCGCCGCAATGGACTGCTCATCGCCGATATCCACCAGCACGCGATCAAACAGCGGCAACACCGCGCGCTGCGCGGCAACGGGAATTCCCGATTGCGCCGACAGCACCGCAATTCCCGTGGCCTTTAGGGCCACGGTTTTGCCGCCGGTGTTCGGCCCACTGATCACCAGCACGCGCTCGTCGCCTCCGAGCGCAAGAGACATCGGTACGATCGCGCGATTTTCGCGGCGCAGCTTGTCTTCCAGCACCGGATGCCGCGCCGACTCGAGTCGCAACTGGGCTTGCGCGCTAAATTCGGGCATGGCCGCATCGAAATCCCGCGCAAACCGCGCCCGCGCGAACACGCTGTCCAATTCGGCAATCGTCTCCGCGGTGAAGATTAGCGGACCGCGCATCATTTGCAAACGCTCCGTCAGCTCGCGCAGGATGCGCACAATCTCTGCGGCTTCCTCTTCCGCAAGCTGCACGAGCTGATTGTTCGTCTCCACAGTCTCGAACGGTTCGAGAAAAACCGTCTGCCCCGTTCCGCTCGTGCCATGCATGATGCCGGGCACGCTCCGCCGGTGCTCCGCGCGCACCGGGATGACGAAGCGATCGTTACGCAGCGTGACATAGTCCTCGCCAGCCTCCGCGTTCCGTGTTCGCAAGATTTGCTTGAGAGTCTTCTGGATGGATTCACGCGTCTGCGTGATGCTCCCGCGAATCCTCCGTAGCGCCGTCGACGCGTCGTCGCTGATCTCTCGATTGGGCAGCACGCAGCGGCGAATTGCCGCCAGTGCTTCGCGAAAGTCGCCGAGAGAAGCGGTGCCGGCCGACAACAGCGGGAATTTCGCAGCCTCTTCACGAAAATGTTGGCGCAGCCATCCCGCCGTTTCCAGAAGTGACGCGGCGTCCAGCAGCTCCGCGGCATCCAGCACGACGCCCGGACCTTCGATGTGTTCGAGCCATTGCTGCGGATCGGTGAGTCCGCCAAAACCGAGTTCGTTCCCTGCCCGCAGCCATTCTCGCGCTTCACGAATCTGCGCAAACGCTGCTGTGAGTGCAGGTTGGTCAGTGCCAGGTTCCAGCGCGCCCACAGCTCGCCTGCCCAGCACACACGTTGTGCGCAGGCGCAGCAATTCCCGCAGCTTGTCAAATTCCAATACGTCTTGTGCTGTTCGTGCCATACGCGTTTACTTCAATATCTCTCTTAGATGACGCGCA
>DATBYP010000203.1:0-23649 GCA_036513675.1 Candidatus Acidiferrum sp. | reverse complement strand
AGTGGCAATCTCGGGTCGCAATGCGCAGACGCTTGACCAGGCGGTGAAGACGATTGGCAACGGCGTGCTGGCCGTGCAGTCCGACGTCGCCAAGGCGGCCGACCTGGACAAGCTGTACGCGGCGGTATCGAAAAAGTTCGGAAAGATCGACGTCTTGTTCGTGAACGCGGGGATTTACAAATTTGTCCCATTTGACGCAACTACGGAAGGCCTGTATGACGAGCTCTTTGATACCAATACTAAGGGCGCGTATTTCACTATTCAGAAGGCGCTGCCGTTTCTGAACGATGGCGCATCGATCATCTTGAACACTTCCGTGGCCGGCGAGACGGGAGTCGTCAATGGCACGGTGTACGCGGCGACAAAAGCAGCGATGCGGTCGTTCACGCGCTCGATGGCGGCGGAGCTGGTGGGGCGCGGAATCCGGGTTAACGCGGTGAGCCCGGGGCCGATCAATACGCCGGAAGGATTTGCGCGCACCGGGCTGTCGAAAGAACAGATGGAGGAATTCGCAGCAGGCATCATAAGCCGAGTCCCGATGAAGCGAATCGGTCAGCCAGATGAAATCGCGGGGGCGGTAGCGTTTCTAGCGTCATCGGACGCGTCCTACATTACCGGTGCGGAGATTCCGGTGGATGGCGGGTTTGGACAAATTTAAAGCGTTGGTGGACGGTGAGGGCGCGACTGTCCTCTCCGGCCCGGCATCTGCGCCGCGCCAGCAACGTGTTGGCGCTACGGTCCCTTGTCCCGACCGCTCGAAGGATCAGGGCTTGTGGCGGAGTTGAGGTCGAGGAACCAGGCGTGCGCGGTGTCGCCCGGGGCGTAGCAATTGCCATCGCGATTGTATGTGGCGGCGCAACGCGCGGAGAATTCCTTGCGACGCGGAGACTGCGCGAACTGCCAGACTGCGGCGTAGGGAACGCCGCTTGCGGACGGAGGTGGCGGATTGTGAGAGACAACGCAGCCGGGCGACGGCTGGCACGAGTCGTTATAGACAAAGTAAGCGATGTTGCGTTTGCCCAGATTGTTGCGAATGTCGTCGGCGGTGACGATGGTCACGCCCTTTCCTTCGTTCACGGGCATGCCTGAGCAATAGACTCCAGCGCGATAACCGGCGCGTGCGAGTCCATCGACCCAAGCTCGGAGGTACGCGTGATAGTTTGCCGGCAGGCGGCCGCCTTCTTCGATATCCAGAAAAATGATCGCGTGTAAAGGAAAGCCTTCCTTCTTTGCCGCCGTGGCCGCCTTTGCCGCGTCAGCGGTCGCTCTCTTGCCAGATTGCACAGGCGATTTTAGTTCGTTGCTTTGCGGACCATTGTAGAGAAGCAGAAAGCCAAATTTCTGAGAGAGCATGCGTTGTCGCTTCTCGATCCAGTTGTTTTGCTTTACTCCGGGCGGAGCGCTGAGCCAATAACCGCCGAAAGAAAAGGTTTTGCGCAAGATAGGAAGCGCATCGTCGCCAGGATAAGCGTTTAGATCGAAACCGAGATAGGTCGGCGATGGAGCTGCGGATTGGTGTGACGGGACTCCGGAAGGAGAAAACAGCAGTAACGAGCAAGCTGCGGCGCCGATCAACAGAAAGAAAATTCCCAAGGCTGGGAAGGTGCGCTGCATGAATCCTTTGCGGCGTCCTACTTCATTCACCGAGAACAACGTGAAGGATCGGTGGTGCCCGGGGTGGGAGTCGAACCCACATGAGGAAAAATCCCCGGAGGATTTTAAGTCCTCAGCGTCTGCCATTCCGCCACCCGGGCAATGGCACTACAAATCTAACCAACAGAACCATTTACTGCAACACTGGCCGTCTAAATCGCAGGGTGCTCCGACACGGTTAGGGTGCAATGCGACCTGTGGCGAGATGCTGCGGGAGCGTTCGATGCGCAACCGTGAGCTCTATGGCTAGAGAAGTTGTTCACAGCGCGAGTCCCAGTCGGTTTGCAGCTCGCACGAATAATTAGTCGCCACATCAATGCATAACAAGATCCGAGTACTCCAGATGTTTCGCTACATACTGCTGTACCGTCGGGCAAACAATGTCGACCTTGAGATTGTGCTCTCGGGCCCAACGGAGAGCGGTTTCTGCTAGAGAGGACGCAAGACCCATATGATGCAATTTTTCAGGAACCTCCGTATGGTGTAGCGTCAGAATATTTCCGGCCGAAGTGTAATCGAGAAAGGCGACTTCACCGTTGCGCTCGATCTCGAAGCGGCCAGTCGTGACCTGCTGCGGCGGTCGAGGCTTGCGGCGAAAGATCTTCCACATGATTGTTAGATGTGATCCTGCCTATGCGCGGCACCAAGGCTTACCGATTTTGTGCTTTCTGACGATATCCTGTCGGTTGGATCGTAACCAACTTCATTGAGTGAGGCGGGGGACTTATGAGCGACCGAGTAGTTCTAATCACGGGAGCAAAAGGAGGGTTGGGCACCTTCGTGACGCAACGCTTCCTGGCGAGCGGCGCGACGGTTGTCGGCGTAGAGCGCAGCATCTCGCAGGAAGATTTCCCGGCTCCGAATTTTGTTGCGCTGCCGGCGGACCTCACGAAGTCCACCGCCGCTGCTAGCGCGATTAGCGCCTTGGTCGACCGCTACCGCAGGCTCGACGTGCTCGTACATTTGCTAGGCGGCTTTGCAGGCGGCACCCCGGTGGCAGAGACGGACGATGCCACTTGGGAGCGGCTGCGCGACCTGAATCTTACTTCGGCGTTTTACATCTTGCGCGCAGCGATCCCGCATCTGCGAAAGTCCGGCTCAGGTCGCATCGTCGCGATCGGCAGCCTTGCGGCCGTTGAGCCTCACGCCGGCCTCGCGGCCTACGTCACCTTCAAGTCCGCGCTGGTGAGCCTTGTTCGCACGGTAGCGCTGGAGAACAAGGACGCGGGATTGACCGCCAACGTAGTCCTTCCCGGCACGATGGACACACCTGCAAACCGCAAAGCAATGCCCGGCGCGGATTTTTCGAAGTGGCTGAAGCCCGTCGATGTCGCCGATCTTATTCTTTGGCTCGCCGACGAGCGCGCCAAAAACATCACGGGAACGGCCATACCGATTGATAGCCGCGCTACCTGAGCCAAGGCTCCGGGCCGGACCGGAACCCCACGAAGAAAACCTGGGCAAAGGCTCGTATCGTGTTCTCCCTAAAAGAGATATTGCTCCCGCCGAGCCAAAGGAATATGCTCTTGGCACCATGAAAAACCCACGTTCGCGGGCCTCGTCGAGGACCAATCACGCCTTCAGCCGGTGCCGCAATATCGCGCTCGCGGCAATCGTTTTCTGCGCCGTTTTTGCACCTGCAAGTTTCGCTCAAGGCGTAGAAAAGAAGGAGGCGGGGCTGCGGCAAATTCGCAGCTATATAGCTGCGGGGTGGGATACGTTGACGCGCTCGCTGATGGATTGCAAAGTGATTGTGGATCCGAAATTGGCGGCTGCCTCGGTGCTGTACCTTCCAGCGGATTTCGAAGTGCCGGCGGACGTGCAGCACATGCAAAAACAGTGCAACGTGCAGGTGAAGCATCTGCCGCAAGTGATTCACAAACTGGGCGAGGTGGACACGAGCAACCTCGAGCCCCCGGGTTTGCTCTATCTGAACAACAAATACGTCGTTCCCGGAGGAAGATTCAACGAGATGTATGGATGGGACAGCTACTTCATCGTCCGCGGGCTGGTGGAAGACAAGAGAATTGAGCTGGCGCGGGGGATGGTGGAGAATTTTTTCTTTGAGATCGAGCACTATGGCGCGGTGCTGAACGCAAATCGGACGTACTATCTGACGCGCTCGCAGCCACCGTTCCTCACCTCGATGATTTTGGCAGTTTATGATGCACAGAAGGCCGAAGGGAAGGAGGACCGCGCTTGGCTGGAGCGCGCGTATTCATATGCGACGCGGGACTACAGTCTGTGGACGCGCGAGCCGCATTTGGCGGGAACGACGGGACTCTCGCGCTACTACGATTTTGGGAATGGGCCGGCACCGGAGAGCGTGAAGGACGAAACTGGGCACTACCGGCAGGTCGCAGGATTTTTCCTCGGGCAGCAGCAGGATGAGTGGCGAGACTACGTTGTTCCGCAGAAGGATCAGCCGCATGTAGGGCCGCTGTTCGCCCTGCAGGTCTGTGATTCGACCAAAGCAATGGCGCAGGCGGCATGCGATTCCGCGGGCACAGCATCACTGAGCGCGGACTATTACAAAGGCGACCGCGCGATGCGGGAATCTGGCTATGACGTCTCGTTTCGTTTTGGGCCACATGGAGCAAGGACGCATCATTATGCGCCAGTGTGCTTGAACAGCTTGCTCTACAAGACCGAGAAAGATTTGGAACAGATGAGTGGGATCTTGGGACGCAAATCAGACGCGGAAGATTGGCGAAAACGGGCGGAGGAACGAAAAGAAGGCATTCAGAAATATCTTTGGGACAGCGAGCGGGGTTTGTACTTCGACTATGACTTTGAAAAAGGGAAGCGCTCGGACTACGAATATGTGACGGCGTTTTTTCCGATGTGGGCAGGAATTTCTACGCCAGAGCAGGCGCGGGCGGTGATGCAACATCTGCCCACGTTTGAGAAACCGGGCGGGCTGGTGATGAGTCCCCACGAAACCGGCGGCCAATGGGACTTTCCCTATGCATGGGCGCCGGACCAGTTGGTTGCCGACGAAGGAATCCGGCACTATGGGTTCAGCGAGGAAGCGGATCGCGTGTCGTACGAATTTCTGTCCACCGTGGCAGAGAATTTCCGCCGCGACGGCACGATTCGCGAGAAATACAATGCGGTTACGCGCTCCTCCGAAACACAGGTGACCGCCGGCTATCACATGAACATCGTGGGGTTCGGCTGGACGAATGGGGTATTTCTGGCGCTGCTGCACCAATTGCCGGAGACTTCCGTCACGCGTTTGGCCAACGAGCAGACTGCAAAGCCTGGCTCAGGCCGCTAGAACTCTTCCGTACCGACAGCGGTGCGGATTTTTTTGAGGTGGAATTCATCTCGCGCCGGGGTTGCTCCAGTTTCCGTGGACACCCACGCGCCCATCCGATTGGCGGCTTCGTTCAAAGTGGAAGCGGATGCGTGGCGCAGGTAATGGTAGACAAGCGCGGCGGTGAAAGCGTCACCGGCGCCCACGGTGTCCGCTACATGCACGCGAAACCCGGGATGCTCGCTGGTTTCGTCTTCGCCAACCACCAAGCTGCCCTTGGGACCGCGTGTGATGCAGACCAGCTTCAATCCAAAAGTGTCCCGCAGCCAATGAGCCGCGCGCGTTTCGTCATAGATAAAAGGGATGCCCAAAAGCTTGGCAACGACGGGAAGTTCGTCGTTATTCACTTTTATGATGTGTGCCAGCTTGGCGGATTCCGATAGCGTTTCCGCATTGTAAAAGGACTGGCGCAGATTGACGTCAAGGACGCGTGTGGCGCCGGGGCGGAGGGCGCTGAGAAACGCACGGATCGTTGCGCGAGAGCGCGGGCAGCGTTGTGCGAGTGAGCCGAAACAAACCGCATCCGCACGCTCCGCAAGCGAACGCCAATCGGGCGTCCATTCGAAGAAATCCCACGCTACAGACTCTGCGATCTCGAAAGTCGGCTGGCCGGCGGGATCAACTCTGACGTTGACGGTTCCTGTGGGATAAATGGAATCAAGCTGGAGATGAGAGGCGCGTACACCGAGGCGTTCGAGGCGGCGCCCCGCAGCGCGACCGAGAGCATCGCTGCCGACGCGACTGGCAACAATACCTTCGTCGCCCAGCAGCCTTGTCATGTACGCGAAGTTTGCGGGCGCTCCGCCCAGTTGCTTGCCCTCGGGAAACATGTCCCAGAGGAGTTCGCCCAAGCCGATTGTGACGTAGTTCTTGTCAGCCATCTAAAGGGAAAGTTTTCTCATGAGGTTTGGCGCCCGCATGTTGGCGGGAACATTGTACGTCAAAACATTCTATGGCTTAGAAGTCTGGCGTTCTTCGAGCTGCGCTGCGAGCTTTAGCTCACGCTCCGCGTCTTCGCTCTTACCCAGGTCGCGATAGGCTTGGCCGAGCAAATGATGCGGGACGGGATTGCTGGGATCCATTGCCAGGGCGCGTTGCAGCGTGCGGACGGCGAGCTCGGTTTCACCCTTTTTCGCGAGGACTTTACCCAGGAGGATGTAGGGACCGGTGGAGGTGGCATCGAGCCAGATGGAACGCTGTAGCAGTTTTTCGGCTTCGTCGAATTTTTGGATGCGGGAGTAGGCGTCGGCGAGCTTGTAATACGCTGGGGCGTAGCCGGGATTGAGCTGCAACTCTTTCTGGAATTCGTCGGCCGCTTCGGAGATCTTGGAGTGATAGAGGTCGATTTCGCCGAGCAGAAAATGCGCGAGGGGGAGTTTGGGATCGAGCGACACGGCTTTTTGCGCGTATTCCTCGGCAACGGGGCCAAAGTCCTGGCGCAGCAACATGCGCGCGGTGAAAAGGTAGCTGGCGGCGGAGTCGGAGGAGACGCCGAACATTTTTGCGAAGGCGCCGCGAGCGTGAGGGTAGTCTTTTGTCTGGATGTAGCAGGTACCTAGGATATAAGCGGCGTCGACGTTCGCGCTTGGGAACCAAGTCTGCACCTTTTCGAGCGGCGCGATGGCGTCCGCAGGCCGGCCCGCGAGATAAAAAGAAAGGCCCAGCAACTGGACCGCTTCGCCATCCTCGGGATTTTCCTCGCGCGCTTTCTTCAGATACGTGATGGCGTTTAGATAGTCGGCCTTTTTGTAATAGGCGAGACCAAACTCGTGCGAGAGTCCCTTGGTCACGGGACGCTGAGCTTCGATGTCGTGAAGCGCAGCAAGCGCATCATCGTATTTGCCTTGCTGCAGCAGATGGCGGGGCTGGGCGAAAGCGTCGCTCGATGCTTTGGAATCGTCCTCCGGCGGTAAAACGGGTTTCGCAGTTTGCTCGTCTGACGAACGGCGCGCCGCCTGAACCGTTGACCCAATGACGGCACTCACAAAGAAAACTGAAAACAGTAGAATCTTGGTCACGTAAGAGTTCCAAGGATTTGAAAAGCTGATTAGAACATAAAAAAGGGAGCCCGTCAGGGCTCCCTTCTTATTTGGGGTGTGGTGCTTCCGTGTTAGAAACTGAGCTTGAACCCGTATGTTAACGAGCGCAGTTGAGAGTTGGAAGCAATACCGGTAATCTTGCCACCAGTGTTAACTCCGTTACTCAAACAGTCAACGCATCCGTCCGGGTTCCCCAGATTAACGTGGTTAAATATGTTGTAGAACTGGAATTGGAATTGAGCCTTGGCCCTTTCCGTGATGGTAAAGTTCTTGAACAAAGCCAGGTCAGAATCAAAGTACCTTGGCCCACGCAAGGTGTTGCGTCCAACACTCCCGAAGGTATCCACCGCCGGCTGAGCCCATGACCCGCTAGCCTTCCCGGCCGCGTCGAGCGCTACTCCTGCCGTGGTTTGGAACCAGTACCCGGGGACATTTGGATCCCCAGAGCGCGTACCATCCTTGACCGATCCGACAAGGTCCGGTCGGCAGGGTCCCGTGTCGCTTGACGGGTGACAGGTGCTGAGGCCGGGCGTGAAGGGTAACCCACTAGAAAAATTCGTAGTGCCATTCAACTCCCAACCACCGATGAGCAAATCCCCGAGACGGCCGACATTGCTACCAAACCTTTTGCCGGTACCAAACGGGAGTTGGTAGACCTGGGTGAAGATGAACACGTGGTTGCGATAGTTGTCGTTCGGACCGTAGTTTACGCTCTTGTCATAGCCCGCGGTTCCCCCATCCAAGTCCGCTTTGGCATGCTGAAAAGTGTAGTTTGAATTGAAGGACAAACCAGACGCAAACCGCTTCTCCACAGTCACCTGCAGAGCATTGTAATGGTTGTTGAAATCGTTCCCGAAGTAACGGAAACCCTCCGTCCAGCCATATTTGGAATAGAAGGGTCTGCGTAGGTTCTGGTTTAAGGTTGCCTTGTCGCCTGAAAGGGTGGGATCGTAGCCTGCCAACCTTGCATTGTTGAACGGGTAGTCTGGGCCGCCACCAATCGTATGCGTCCCCTTGTTACCGACATAGGAAATGGTCGCGCTGATTGTCGACGTGACCTGGCGCTGTACGGTGGCGTTCCAGGCATCAACGGTTGGCAGACGGTTACTAAACGGGCGAACAAAGGCATTGATCCCATCCGGCAAAAGCGGCCGGCCGTTGGGCCCGACGCATTGGGGCTTATCCGGTGTGAATACGCCGGTGCCTGGATTGACGCCGCTCGGATCGGTTATGGCGTTGCAGTTGCTCGTCGCCAGGGTGCCGCCGAGAGCCGTTGCTGGATTCAGAAGGACCGGCCCGTTCGAGAGGAAGAAAGCAGTGTTGAAGTCCTGCCTAGTTGCCAGAGTATTCGTGGATATCGACTGGCTCGCCAGCACTGGCAAGTTTTGCGTAACGGCGTGACCAAAGATAGACCCGAAAACGCCGATGTCATAGCTGCGGCCGTAGCCCAGCCGCACCACGGTCTTCGGGTCCCATTGGTAGGCGATACCTAGACGAGGAGCAAAGTGGGTATAGCTAGTGCTCGTATTGCCCGTCAGATCTACGCCCTGTTGGCCTGCAACACGAACCTCGCCGGTGGTCCAATCAACCCATCCGCCCTGACCGGTGCCCCGCACAGATTCCGGCTTGTAAATCTCCCATCGAAGTCCGAGATTAACAGTCAGCTTGTTGTTGACTCGCCAGGTGTCCTGACCAAAGAAGAAAAAGCGTGGCTGAGTCTCGTTAGCGGTGGTCGAGTTACTTACGTAGCGCCCGAAGGAGATCACGTTACCCAGAAGAAATGATGCCAACCCCGATCCCCCATCGGTGAGGAACTTGCCGGGATTTTTGGGGTCCGGGATTTGACCCTGAGTCTGGCCGCTATCGAAAGTGAGCTCACCAGCTCGGTGAACGTCGCTAGGGACACGAAGATTGTAAGCATAGCGGATATCCGCTCCAAACTTGAAAGTGTGGTTGCCGCGGATTTTGGTCCAGTTGTTAACAAACTGGTATTGGTGCTCGCTCTCGAGAAGTGGGCAGTTGCACTGATTCGCCCCGAGGGAGTATCCGAAATTAAAGTCTGGCAGACCCGAAGTGGTCACGTGGAAATAAGGCATGCCGGTGGTATACAGCTTGTCGATATTTAATCCGGGTATACCCGCGTCTGTCGCGGGCGTGGTGCCTAGGCCACCCGGTGCCACGTCAACGTGATAGCGCATATATCCAAAACGAAAGTCAGTTAGCAAAGTGGGGCTGAAGGTGTAGTCAAAACCAGTGGCGAGACTCTGGTTTCGGACCTTGGAGGTCCCAGCAAATTGGCCGCCCGAGTCAGCGGGAAGCGCCGGACCACCGGCAACGTCTCCAAATAGGCCGGGTCCGGACCTAAGGAACTTTTGGTAGCTGTAGCGTCCGAAAACCTGCGTCTTCGTGTTGAGGACGTAGTCGCCACGCACGTCAAAATTGTCAGCGTTCAAGACGTTGCTGCCCGAACCAGAAAAATTGTTCACCGTTGGATCGGCCAGTGTCTGTCCCGTCGGCAGTAGTTTGAGGAGGTTCTGCACCTGGGGCGACAATCGGCAGGCAGGGATTATGTTGCCAGGAAATTGGGTACGAGCCGGGACCCCCGGAGCTGCCGTCAACCCGGCAGGAGTAGGCTGCCCGTTAGTTAGCACGAGGTTGCAGTGCGCAGGATCTGAGGTCACGTAGGGGTCGTAGATATTTCTGCCCAAACCACTCAGGTTGCCGCCCCGTTCCGCAGCAGTCAGGATGCGATCTTGTGCAGTCCCTCCCACGTGAGCCCGTTGACCCTGGTAATCCCCGAAGGCAAAGACCTTATTTTTCTTGATCGGACCACCGATTGTGCCCCCGAACTGGTTCCAGTTACCGCTAGGGACCTGGCGCTGTCCGGCTGCAATTTTAGAAGGGGTCTGCGAGAAGGGATCGCTAGCGAAATTGGAGTTTGAACGCTCAAAATCAAAAGCGGAGCCGTGTATTTCGTTAGTGCCGGACTTGGTTTGGGAAGTCACGATCGCGCCGATGGCCTTGCCAAACTCGGCGTCGTAATCCTGCGAAGTAATCTTTACTTCGTTGATCGAGTCCAGGTTCGGGTTGATTACGATGATTCCGAGGATGGGGTCCTGATTATCCGTACCATCTAGTTCAAACCCAGTTCCGGCGAAATGCTGGCCGTTCGTCAAAATCTGCCGCGAACCCTGAGGGTTCTCGCTGGCAGCGTGTCCCCAGCCTTGGATCTGCGCGCCCGGCGACAACAACTGAAATGTAGTGAAATTCCGATTGAAAATCGGAACGCTCTCTACCTGCTGCGTTGAAAATATGGTAGCGACGTCGGTTTTTTCAGTCTGGAGTTGCGGGATCTCTCCTGTCACTTCGACGGACTGCGTAACGGCGCCGACCTGTAACTGCGCATCCGCACGAACGGTAGTATCCACGTTCACCCGGACACTCGTGATTTCGTAAGCCTTGAATCCCGGAGCTTCGATTCGAATCTTGTAATCATCAGCAATCAGGTGCGTGAGCGTATAATTTCCGCTCTCGTTTGTCGTCGCTTCCTCGGTGGTTCCCTTTGTCACGTTGGTGACCACGACCTTAGCTCCCGCCACCCCCGCGCCTTGAGCATCAGTTACGGTACCGGAAATACTGCCATACACCGCTTGCCCGCGCGCGCTCGGCGTCGTTGCTAGACACACGAGACACAAGGCCACCACGCTCACCCAAATCGATTTCTTCAACATTTACATCCTCCTTCGAGAAACGCAGCTAGCGCAAAACCCAAGGACCACAACCATCGGTTATGAATGCGCCGGTTTCGGCTGCATTCGTGTACGCCCGTTTTTAGAGAGTTAGAGGTTTGAGTGTCTGAAACCGAATGGGCGCCGCGACTTTGTATTGCCGTCCGCAGACACCCCAAATCACTCAACCACCCTCGACTGAAATGCACCCCAAGCGAGCTTTTTCGTTATGCGCTGAACTCCCAAACCCGGGAAGCGGCCCAGCCGTACACCCCGACTGCGCACCAAAGCAAACGAAAAAAAACGATGGATACTATTAGTTTCTTTGGTGGACGCAAAAGAAGTCTCAGCCGGTCTGATACGGTTACGGGAAGTAAAGCTCGCGCTTGCATAGACATGGGCGCGTTGTTACACTCCTGTTAAACCAATGTAACCGGGGTTACTTAGTTGTCGGAACGCGAACAGAGTCTCGCACAGATAGAGAAGTTGGTCGCCAGCCATGTTTTGCATGGCTCCGAATCCCTCTGCAAACTCCTCCGCTATCTGGCAAAACATGCTCTGGATCATCCCGGAACTCCGATCAAGGAATATCAAATTGCGACGGAGGTCTTCGGCCGCTCTGCGGATTTCGACCCTCAACTTGATTCCATGGTGCGCGTACAGGCGGGCAGGTTGCGAGGGAAACTTGCCGAGTATTACAGCGCGAACGGCGCCGATGACGGAGTCGTGGTGGAGCTACCGCGGGGAACCTACGTTCTTGCGTTCCATCAGCGCACCCACGCCAGCAAGCCCCATCTCAGCGCGACAGTCGAGCACGAGTTGCAGGGGCCCAGGCCGACCCCCAGCCAGCGGAAATGGTTTGTCGCGACTATTTCACTCGGCATACTGCTGGCCGTTGCTGCACTGACCATCTTAGGCTTGCTCTGGAACCGAAACTCCGCACAAGCGGGCTCCTCTCGTGATGGCGAGCTCGCGCCCGCCGCATTCCGGGTGTTCTGGAACGGCTTTGTGTCCGGACAAGAAGAGCCCTGGGTAATCTTCAGCAATGCGGCATTCGTGGGCCGGCCGGAAACGGGCATGAGGTATTACGACACGGCAAAAGACAGGGGCAGCTTTGTCTTGGACCACTACACCGGCGTGGGCGAGGTCTTGGCCGTCCACGAACTGGATCGTGTTTTCGGATTGCTGCACCGGCAGATTCGCGTAAAACGCGGCAGCCTCTTTTCGCTAGACGATGCGAAAAACAATAACTTGATTTTCATCGGCTCTCCTTTCGAGAACCTTACACTCCTGGAAATTCCAGGAACTCAGGAATTCGTTTTCCGTCGGATGGCTTCCGGATCGCGCAAAGGCGAAGAGGCGATCGTGAACGTGCACCCTCAGCCGGGGGAGGCCAAGGAGTACCTCCCAAGTCCTCGCAACGAGCCGCTAACGGAAGACTACGCAGTGGTTGGATTAGTCAAAGGACTCAACCCCGGTCAAGCCGCATTGATCCTGGCGGGCACGACGACGATAGGGACGCAAGCGGCGGTCGAATTCGTCTGCCGGCAAAGTTCGGTTGAGGAACTTCTCCTTCGGCTGCCTGTTTCGCAAGCGGGGCAGCTCAAGCCGTTTGAAGCGGTAATTCGCGTCAAGGTGACGCGCGGTGTGCCAGTAGGAACGGAGCTGGTCGCACTGCGCAGCGGGACATCGTAAGCGTGTTGAGCCACGGGATGAGCTAAGACGGCGGCGTGAGCCGCGGATCGAGTTCGCGCGCCCTCCGAAATTCGCGCGCCGATTCTGCTTTGTCGCCTTTTCGCTGCAACGCTAGTCCCAACTGGAAATGCGCGGGCGCGTAACCCGGCACAGCCTGAATTGCTGATTTGAATTGCGAGATGGCTCCTTCCAAATCTCCAGCATTGAGCAGCCGCTTGCCCGAGTTGGTGGCGAATAGAGCTGCTTGCTGATTGTTTTTGTCCTTGCCGAGTTCCGTGCCCGCTTTGGATTCCGCGGCGGCACCCTCATTGTCGCCAAGCTGGCGAAGCACTGCCGCCAAAGTGGTGTGCGCACCTGCAAAATCAGGTTGCAAACGAATCGCCTGCCGCAAGGCTCCCGCCGCTTGGGGAAATTTGCCCTGCTGCTTAAGAACGGTCCCTAGCGTGTAAAAGGCTTCGGCATAATCGGGCTTTGCGTCGATGGCCGCTTGCAGCTCATCAGCCGCCGCCGGAAAATCGCCCTGTTGCCACAGGGTGACTCCTAGCGTGTAGCGAACGTCGGCTTGCCGCGGATCAAGCTTCTGGGCGATGCGAAACTCCGCCACAGCTTCGGTGAGTTTGTCCTTCAATTTTAACGCCAGGCCCAAGTCGTAGTGGAGTGTTGCATCATTGGGGGCTCGGGAGAGCGCAGCTTTGAATTGTTCAGCCGCTGAGTCGAAATCTGCTTTTTGGAGGTAAGCCACGCCCAAGTTTCCCCGGTATCCCGTGTCTTGGGGCGTCAGACGTAGCGCGGCTTGAAACTCGGCGATAGAACCATCGGCATTTCCGGCTTGAAGCAGAGCCAGCCCCAAATTGTTATGCCCGTCGGCGCTGTCAGGCTGCAATCGGACCACCTCGCTGAAGGCAGCGACGGCTGCATCAGCATCTCCCGTGTGTTGTAGCAGGAGCCCTAACGCGTTTTGCGCCTCGGCAAAATCTCTTTGGAGTTCCACTGCACTTCGTAGCTCCCGGAGCGCCGCAGTCTGATCGTTATTCCCTCGAAGTGCCTGCCCGAGGTAGTAGTGTCCTTGGGCGCCTTCCGGGTTCAGTGTCGTCGCCGCCTGCAACTGTACAATCGCTTCGTCGAATGAGTTTTCCTGAAAGCGGAGAACGCCAAGGTGCAGGTGCGCGGATGCCAAATTAGGCTGCAATCGCAGCGCCTCCACAAATTCTGTTTCGCCGTCCTTGGCACGCCCGCTCTTTACTAGCAATGAGCCCAGTTCGTCGTGCAAATCCCCACGCGTCGATTCGAAATCGATCGCGCGCCGCATCTCTTCCGCGGCAGATGCTGCTTCCCCTGAAGAATCTAGCGCGTGCGCCAACGTGCGATGCGTTTCCGAATCCGTCGGCGCAAGGCGGACAGCCTCGCGCGATTCGTGAATTGCGCCCTGCGGATCACCCTTGCGGATGAGCGCGTTGGAAAGATTAATGTGTGCTTGAGGGAACCCAGGTGCCAGCTTCACTGCAACCTGGAATTGGTGAATCGCCGGATCGATTTGCTCCTCAGCAAGCAATACCCATCCCAGTGAGTTGTGCGCTTCGGCACTGTTGGGGGCCATCCGGACCACTTTCTGAAATGCCGTATGGGCTGCTTGCAAATTTCCTCGCTGCAATTCGTGCATTCCCTCGGCGTAAACCGCCTCTGCCTCCGCAGGCACTCGTGTTTTCTGAGCGGCGCTCGACACCTGCAGGCCGAATGTCGCCCAGACAACAAACACCAAGGCCGCCACAGGTCGGGAAAAACGAAGCTGGAGTCTCACGGCAGTCACAAAATTCGTCAGAAAACCTACAGTCGGGTTCAAACCGAAATAGTAGCACGCGCACGAGAAGCATTCGCCCAAAGGCGCGTACACCTTGACCGGAGTGCGGGCGCAACCTACCATGCCGATGGGACATGATTTCCAGAAATCCTTCTGATTGGCGCGGATTCCCGCTGGCGTTGCGAGTTTGCGTGTCGGTTCTGTTGCTGGTTTTGCTGGTTGTCGCGACGGACAGCTTCAGCCGCCAAGAGCCCCAACCGTCAAAACCCCTGGCGTACTTTATCGACACGGCCAAAGATGCCGGTCTCACCATGATGAATGTCTTCGGGGGCGAGACCACCAAGAAATACATCATAGAGACGACGGGTACAGGGGTTGCCATTTTCGACTATGACAATGATGGGTGGCCGGACATTTTCATTGTCAATGGCACGAAACTCGAAGGATTTCCTGCCGGCAAAGCACCCACAAGTCATCTCTACCGCAACGATCACGATGGCACATTTACGGACGTTACTGAAAAAGCTGGGCTGTCGCATACCGGATGGGGGCAAGGCGTTTGCGTCGGCGACTACGACAATGATGGCTGGGACGATCTTTACGTAACTTACTACGGCAAAAACATCCTGTACCACAACAACGGCAACGGAACGTTTACGGACGTTAGCGACAAGGGAGGCGTAGCTGGCTCCGGCAAGGCTTGGGGAACTGGATGCGCGTTTGTCGACTATGATCGCGACGGGCGCTTGGATTTGATGGTCGCGAACTATGTTGATTTCGATTTATCGACGGCGCCTGCTCCAGGGGAGCGCCCGTCTTGTATTTGGAAGGGCGTGCCTGTGATGTGCGGGCCGCAAGGCTTGCCTGGTGCGAAAAATATTCTCTATCACAATCGAGGAGACGGCACATTTGAAAACGTTACGACGAAGGCGCACGTCGATCAAACCACCGGGCACTATGCTTTCAGCGTGACTACTCTCGATTTTGACGACGATGGCTGGCCGGACATTTTTGTTGCGTGCGACAGCACTCCCAGCATTCTGTACCGCAACAATCGCGATGGAACTTTCACCGATGTTGCCGTCACCGCAGGAGCGGCCTTCAATGAAGACGGTCGCGCGCAAGCGGGCATGGGCTCGACCGTGGCCGACTACAACGGTGATGGCAAGCTGGACATTTTCAAGACCAACTTTTCTGACGATACTGCGACCTTGTATCGCAACAACGGCGACGGCACCTTCGACGACGTCACCTATCGGGCAGGGCTCGGCCTGAATACGCAGTATCTCGGCTGGGGCACGATGTTTCTCGATTTCGACAATGACGGATGGCCTGATCTTCTGATTGTGAACGGTCATGTCTATCCAGAAGTCGACAGCCAGCATTTGGGCAGCAATTTTCAGGAGCCACGGATCCTCTATCACAACAATGGCGACGGTAAATTCACGGATATTTCCGCCGGCGCGGGCCCCGGAATTACAAAGGCGATGTCGTCACGAGGACTGGCGATCGGTGATTTGTGGAATGATGGCCGTCTCTCCGCGGTGGTGAGCAATATGAATGCGCCGCCCAGCCTACTGGCAAACCAGGTGCGGACAGGAAACCATTGGGTGGCATTACGTATGATCGGCACTAAGTCGAATCGCGACGGAATCGGCGCACGCGTCCGCGTTAAGACTGGCACGCGCACCCTCGTCGATGAAGTACGCAGCGGCTCCAGCTTCGATTCCAATAACGACATGCGCGTGCACTTCGGATTGGGCACGGCCGCGAAAATCGATTGGGTAGAGGTGCGCTGGCCCAGCGGACTGCTTGAGAAATTTGAAACTTTAGGCGTCGACGGCGTTCGCACGATCAAGGAAGGAACGGGTACGTCCGCAAACTCCGCCGCTAAGAAGAATTAGCCTCTGTTTTCAATACGACGAGCCAAGCCCAAGCCCTAGTCTCCAACTGCTCTTCCTGCCACTGAAGACAGCCGTTGCCTCATAACTCGCGACTGCTGCTGCGTAAAAAACAGTTCTCCCTTGCTTGCCTTGAGCAACTCCTCTCTTTGCCACCGTGCTCGCATGATTCCAAACGAGGAATGCGCGTTGATTCCCAATAGCAGATGCGCAATCTCGTGTGCCATCACGTGTCCAAGAATTGGTCCGATTTCTTGGCCGGAAGTGGAGTACAGCTTCGCGATTCGCGAAAAGAAGATATCACTATAGCATCCGGTTCCGTCAGCAGCCAGATAAGAAACTCCAAAGGTGGAGTTGGTCAGGTTTTGCGGCTTCGACACGATCCGGACCTGAAGATGACTCGGGAATGCAGCTTTGCTGCAAGAGGCGGAATCTAGGGTCGGGTCTAGAGGAGGCGCGCAAATGATCCACTTTACGGTGATCCCCGCCTGGCGAAAGATTCTCGACGCTGCAACTTCGGCCGAAGCCATAGCACCTGCGGGCACGTTTACGTCGTTATGGACGGAAACTGTCAACTGCACAGGCTCTGCAACGCTCTGGACGGCAAAGCACGCACCCGAGGACAAGAGAAGCGAAGCAAACCAAAGCGACTTCCTAATCGTCTCCACAAACACGCAGCACCTCCAACTGGGCCAAGGTGGAGGCGGGGCCCACGTACCTCAATGCCCGGCAGGTTACCGGGCGCAAATCTGTGGGCGACGAGCTAAGTTGCTGTGCGTCAAAAGGATAGATGTGGCGGTAATGCGCCGAATTCAGGAAACATCTTCTAATTCGGTTCGTACTTAATTGTAGGCAAAGACGACTTGGGGATCACGGTGTCCGACCACGGAGAAAATATCGTTAACTTCGGTTCATTTGAGGCAAATCTTCGCGCGGGGGAGCTACGGCGCAGTGGCTCCAAGGTCCACCTGCAGGAACAGCCATTTCAAGTTTTGACGATGCTGTTGGAAAGGCCGGGAGAGGTCGTCACCCGCGAGGAACTGCGCAACAGGCTTTGGCCAGCAGACACCTTCGTGGATTTCGACCATGGGCTAAATGCCGCGGTCAAACGGCTTCGCGACGCCCTGGGGGATTCCGCGGAAAATCCTCGTTTTGTGGAAACTCTCGCCCGCAGAGGCTATCGGTTCGTAGCCCCGGTTCGGGAAAAGCCGAACGGCACGAATCCGATCGCCAACGCACCTATTGCCCCAGCAGCACGAACTCGTCATCACTGGCCATTGGTCGTCGCCGCGGTGGCCGTCCTGGTGATGGGCACGGGCGCGGGTTGGGTTGTTGCGCGCAGGCTCAATCCCAAGGTGCAAGTCTCCGAGCGAAGGCTCACGGCAAACGCGCAGGACGATCCAGTTTTCAGCGCGGTGATTTCGCCTGATAGCAAGTACCTGGCTTTCGCGGACAGGTCTGGCCTTTTTCTGCGCGTAGTGGCAACGGGCGAGACGCACTCCATGACGCCGCCGGCACACTCAAAAACGCGGCCGGCCAGTTGGTTTCCAGACGGAAATCACGTGCTGGCCGTTAGCTCGCCCGAATACGAGGAAGGACCGAGCCTTTGGAGTGTCTCAGTCCTGGGCGGAAGTCCGCGTAAGTTGCTGGACAATGCGCGCAATGGGGCAGTCTCACCGGATGGTTCGCAAATCGCCTTCGTACGAGGGGACACCACGAACCAGGAGATCTGGCTCGCTTCCGCGCAGGGCGAGCAGCAGCATAAGGTCATGGGCCAGACCGGAGCCGTGGAAGAGGAGCAATATAGCGAAATTCTTGGAGAGCCCGGCGAAATTTTTGGGCAATTGGTTTGGTCTCCCGACGGATCGAGATTCGCCTTTACGCGATATGTGTACCGCCCGGGCTACCGGGATGGAGACGTCGCTCTAGGAATTTGCAATCCCGCCACTAATCGCGTTGATTTTGTCCTTTCCAATCGCCAGCTCGGAGAAACTGTGGCGTGGACTGCCGACGGACGGCTGGTGTATTCACTCAGCGAGCCTCTGCCCAACCAACGAGACTCCAATCTGTGGGCGCAGCAGGTGGATATCCATGCAGGTAGGCTGGTCGGCGAGCCTAAGCGGCTAACGAGCGGACCTGACGTCAAGACGGGCCTGAGCTTTTCTGCGAGCAGCAAGCGACTTACGTACTTGCGAAGGAACGGCGAGCCGCACATCTATATCTCTCAGGTCGAAGCCGGGCCGGATCACTTGAGCCCCCCTCGGCGATTGAGTCTTGAAGAAGGCCGGAATTTTCCCTACACCTGGACGACGGATAGCAAGTCGATCGTGTTTACCTCAGATCGCGACGGTCCTTACCATCTTTTCAAGCAGGCGATTGACCAGCCAGCTCCTGATTTGCTGGTCGATGGGAAAGACATGGTCATGGGTGCCAGACTGAACCCCGACGGCTCAGAAATCCTGTACATAGTTAAGCCCGATCCCGACGACGCTGCGGGCCGGGTCCATGTAATGCGAATGCCGGTCGATGGCGGCACTCCGCAACTCGTGCTGCAAGAGGCCCAGATTGAAAATATCCAGTGTGCGCGCGCACCTTCCACGCTCTGCCTTTTTAGCCGAAATGAACCTCATGCCATCCGGTTCTTCCGCTTTGATGCGGTCACCGGCAAGGAACGCGAACTTCGGCAGTTCACGCATTCGAGCGAATTGAAGTTCAACTGGACGCTCTCCGGCGACGGTTCCTTGCTGGCCATCGCCGCGTGGCGGCAGGGTCAGGCGCCCGGCGAAATTCAGATTTTCCCCATCGGCACCGGCAAGCAACGCACCCTGACACTCAACGGGTGGACAAAAATAGCAAGCATCGACTGGGCTGCTGACAGCCGCACCATTTGGGTGAGTGCCTCCGATCTTTCCGGAACGCAGTCTCTGCTTAAGGTCGATCTGCAGGGCAGAGCGACTCCCATGTTGCAAGACACGCAGCGCGATATGGGTTGGGCTATTCCATCGCCCGACGGCCAGCGCGTGGCGATTTGGCAGGCCAGCGGCAGCTCCAACGTTTGGTCTCTGCAGGGTTTCTAGATCTTCAGCTCCTTGCTGAAGTACCCGCTATTCCACGTAGTAGAATCACTCCCCTGGTGCGAGTTGATGAAGCGCAGCGCAAAACCAATTGCAAAAACATTTCGAGCCGCGCTCGAACGTATTCAGTCGCGGCTTGGTTGGACGATTATTCGCATACCGTTCGACGTCGGCAAGACCTGGGGGACGCGCGCCCAATTGCGCGTAAAAGGCGAAATCAACGGCTTCGCGTTTCGTACCTCGCTTTTTCCCGCGCGCGGAGGCGGGCACATTCTTTTGGTGAACAAGCGCATGCAGAAGGGTGGCGACGTGCGCCTGGGCATGACCGCGCAGTTTGATCTCGAGCCCGATCTCGCGGAACGCGTTGCAGTCGTTCCCCCAGAGCTCAAACGCTTCTTCAAGGAAGATGCCGTGCTTCGCAACTGGTTCGAGAAATTGAACGACTCGACGCGCAGCGAAATTTGCAAATGGATCACGCAGGTCAAGAGCCCGGAGGCTCGCGTCCGTCGCGCCGAACAGATGGCGGAGCGCTTGCTCGCGGTGATGGACGCAGAGCACGAACTCCCACCCGCGATGCAACTGGCTTTCGGACGCGATCCACACGCGCTGGAAGGCTGGCGGCGCATGTCTCCCTCACAGCGCCGTAGGCACCTATTCGGAATTTTTTATTACCGCACACCGGAGGCCCGCGAGCGCCGCATCGAAAAGACTCTTCAAGATGCCTCCGCTATTGCCGAGCGCCCGATTAAAAAGAATAGCGAAGTTCTGGCACAATGACTCCGGAACCTACGGTATTTGCAAACGCGATTCATTCCATTGAAATCTTCGTTCACAAGGCGTTTTCGATGAAAGTAGAATGGAGGCCCAGCCGAAAGGAGGCAAGGATGGCCAAGACAATGGAAAGCTCCTCGCTAACAGAAAAACCGCGAATCGCAAGGAGCCATGCAACGCAGCACGAGATTGCACTTCGCGCGTATCACATCTACCTGGAGCGCGGCGGCGCGCCGGGAAATGAGCTCGAGGATTGGATTGAGGCGGAGCGCCAGTTGGTTGGCGAAAATGGCAAGTTCGCTGAGAATGGCAAACCGCGGCGCAAGGCAAAGGTGAACTCGGCCGCGGCCTAGTTCTGCCGAAGATAACGGCGGCTCATCTCCTCTTCGCGTACATCAGTTTGTTGTTTGCTCTGCTCACTGCACGGGCGCCTCGGCCACTCCGACATACTTGTCCGCTCCGCCGTAATAAAAGAACCAGCGCTCACCGTGACGCGCCATGCCTTCCACGAAAACCACGTTGGAAACCTGGCCAACTTTCTCCCAACCTTTTTCCGGAGCGAAGATGGGCTGGTCGGTGCGCGAAAGTAGCTTGCGCGGGTCCTTGCGGTCGAACACCGCAACGCCGGTGCGGTAGACCAGTTGGTCGTCGGCGCCGTTGTAGATCAGCACGATTCCCCTCTGCGTGAGAATCGGCGGCGGTCCCGGCTCAACCACGCGTGAATCGAATTTCCCAGGTCGTCGCGGCAGCACCGGACTCTCGGTCGCTTCTGTCCAGCGCAGCAGGTCGGTCGAATACGATATCCCCATCTGATCGGTTTTGTCGGCGCTGGTCCCCAGCCAATACATCCAGTATTTGCCGTCAATTTTTTCTGGAACGATGGCGCCCGACTTCGTCCAGCCTTTGTTCCAATTTCCTTTGTAGGCGGGAAGGAGCACACCCTTGCGTTCCCAACGGATCAGGTCGTGGGAAGTGGCCAGGCAAAGCTGCGCGTCTTTCTTGTTGTACCCGGTGTACGTCAGGTAGTAAGTATCGCCGAACTTCTGCAAGCGCGGATCTTCCACGCCACCGTCTTTTTCGTACTCCGCTTCGGGCGAAAGCACAGGTTCCACGCGCCGCGTGAAGTGAATTCCGTCGCTGCTCTCCGCATAGCCTAGCCGGGATGTGCCCGCCCCGTCTTGCGCGCGATAAAGCATTACAAACTTTCCGTTGTATTCGACGATGGCAGGATTAAAGGTGCCCGCGGATTCCCAACCCGTGCCCTGCGGCGAGAGGATCGACCCATCCGACACACGGTGCCAGGGCCCAAAAGGCCATTTCTCGGCGGCCACCGCGCCTATGGCGAGCGTCGCACCGAGCAGCAACAGCGGCGTAAGTGCAATCTTCGCCCTCATGTGGTCACGTCCTCCCGTTCCTAGCTCTTTGCTTTCCTGCTTCCTTGCGGCTTTTCGTCGAAACGCACCGACCGAACAATGCCTTCGCCTTCCTTCACATAAATCAATTGATTGGGCTTCACATCCTTCAGCGTATCGACTTGCCCACTGGGCCAGCGAATCTCTAGAACATCAACCTTCTCCGCTTTGCCCAGCCCAAAATGCACGCGCAGATCGTTTTGCGAAATGTAGCTGCCGCCGCTGCGAACTTCGTCGATCTGTTGGTGCGGCTTGGGCTCGTCCGCCGGTCGCGTGACGCAGCGCAAGCGCGCGCCAATGCCGCTGCGATTGGATTTCGTCCCGATCGTGCGAACTTTGATCCAATTGTGCCCGTGCGGGGAATCGCAACGTAGCAACTGCGGAAAATCATTGACCGTATTCACCACCACATCGATGTCGCCGTCATTGTCAAAATCGCCGAAGGCGCAGCCACGCGAGGCCACCGGAACGGTGATGCCGGGCCCCGCTTGCATCGAGACGTCATCAAAGCGACCGTTGCGCAGATTCTTGTATAGAAGTTTCTGCTGGGGATAGCCTGCTTCCGTCCTAAGCTGCTCGACTTCCGGATAGACGTGCCCGTTGCAAATCAGAATGTCCGGCCAGCCGTCATTGTCCATGTCGAAGAAACCGCAGCCCCAACCGAGAAATTGCGTGTGGCGCCCTAAACCGGCAGCAAAAGTCGCGTCTTCGAACGTGGCCCCGCCAATGTTGTGATACAGCGAAGGCGTATCTCCAGCAAAATTTGTTTTCACGATGTCCAGATTTCCGTCCAGGTCATAATCCGCCGCGGAAATTCCCATTCCCGCCTGAGGCTTGCCGTCCGCGCTGAGCGCGCAGCCCGCTTCCATGGCAATGTCGACAAACTTACCGTTCTTTTTGTTCTGATAAAGCGCGCTGGCCGTCGAGTCGTTGGCCACGTAAATGTCCGGCCAGCCGTCATTGTCGAAGTCAGCCGTCAGCACACCGAGGCCGTACGTGCCATTCGCCTCCAGAATGCCGGCCTTTTCCGTCACGTCCATAAATGTGCCGTCACCATTGTTGCGGTACAGAATGTTTTTGCCGCCGTTCAATCCGGGCGGACCGCACGCCACCATCACGCCTTTGTAAAGGCACGGCCCCGATTCCGGCACGGGCGCCGTCGCGAGATTCAGATCGATATAGTTGGCGACAAAAAGATCGAGATGGCCGTCGCGATCATAGTCGAGAAATGCGCAACCTGTGTTCCAACGCTTGCCGCTGCCTCCCACTCCCGCCTTTTCCGTCACGTCCGTGAACGTGCCGTTGCCATTGTTGTGATACAGAACATTTTTTCCGAAATACGTCACGAACAGATCTTCGTAGCCGTCGTTATCGTAATCCCCAATGCAAACGCCCTGGCCCCAGCCGGAATGCACCAGGCCGGCCTGCGCGGTGACATCGGTGAACGTACCGTCGCGATTGTTCTTGAACAAATGAGAAGAAGGAGCTTGCCCGGCGGGAAAACCTTCCAGGCGAGAACCGTTCACCAGGAAAATGTCGAGCCAGCCGTCGTTGTCATAGTCGTAGAAAGCGACGCCACAGCCGGTTGTCTCCAGCAAATATTTGTTTTTATGCTCGCCGCCGAAAACCGTTTTGACGTTGAGTCCGGACTCGCGCGCCACATTGACGAACTTGACGTCCAAGCCTGTGGAGGCGGGTGATGACGCCTCTTGTGCGGTAGCAGGATTCGCAGGCTGCGAGCCGGAAGTTTGCCGCTGTCTCCCCCACGCCGGCCGAGCCAGCGAGAGAATGTTTTCCAGCGAGAGCACCACTGCCGAACGACTCAGCGATCGAAGGAATGTCCGCCGCGAAGAGAACAAACGTGATACCTTCCCGCACTGGGCGTGCTAAAATCCGCGCCTCAATCTTAACGTAAGCGCGTCGCGATTCTGCAATCCCAAAGCGTTAACTGAAGAGTTTTCCCGATCTCGCAGCGCCAAAGAGCATGACCACCGAGCTATTTCCCTCGCGCCGAACCTGTCGTTTACTGTGTCTGTTATTCGCTTCGCTGATTCCGCCAGCTTTATCAGCCACTCCGGCGGAAGAACATGCACACTCGCTGGAGTTATCACGCCCCGTGCGGCCTTGGGAATTTCTATGCGCAGTGGGTACGCGCGCCGGTCTTCTGGGCAATGAAGCAGGCCGCATGGAAGCTTGGGTGTATCCACTGAAATTGTTACGCGATTTTCGCCTGCAATTTCACACGGAAGGACGCATCTT
>DATBYP010000202.1:0-12551 GCA_036513675.1 Candidatus Acidiferrum sp. | reverse complement strand
ACCGCTGGCGTGGCCTTGTCCGCCGGGAAGCTGCACGGAGTGGGTCACGTCGAAGACGACGGGATAGCCGAGCTTGCGCAGGATCGGGAAGGCGCGCACATCTACTACTAGATTTTGATAGCCGAAGGAGGCGCCGCGCTCGGTGACCACGATATTGGTGTTACCAGCGCCGGCAATTTTTTCCACGACGTTGCTCATGTCCCACGGGGAAAGGAACTGACCCTTTTTCACGTTCACCACGCGGCCGGTCTTTGCGGCCGCGACCAGCAAGTCCGTTTGGCGCGATAGAAACGCCGGAATCTGCAGGACGTCGCAAACTTCCGCTGCCTCCGCCGCGTGCGCCGGCTCGTGAATATCCGTAAGAATCGGCAGCTTCAGGTCGGCCTTGATTTTCCCAAGAATCTTCAGCCCTTCCTTCAGGCCCGGCCCGCGAAAGCCTTTCGCCGAAGAGCGGTTGGCCTTGTCATATGAGGCCTTGAAGATCAGCGGGATACCGGCATCGCTGGCTGTGCGGGCGACCTGCTCGGCCATTTTGCGGGCGTGCGCCTCGCTTTCGATGACGCAGGGGCCAGCAATCAAAAACAGCGGGTTTCCGCCACCCAGGCGCAGCGAGCCCACAGCAATCTCACGTGTCGTCTCCATGCGGAGCAATGAAGATAGCACGGTCAGTTGGGCTTTTGCGATTTGGCGGGGTCCTCACTTTGCGCTGCGTCGTCGGCGGCGATTTCGTTTTGGTTGGTTTCCGAGACGCGATCGCCATAAGCGTCGAAGCCGGGTTGGCCTGCGTGCGGATAGAGATCGGCGTCGATGGCGGGGAGGGTACGGAGGAGCAAGCTGCTGATGTAGGCAAGGGCGCTGGCGCGGCGGGGCGAGATGCGTCCTTGGGCGAGCAAGGTGTAGAGGGCGCCGAGGGAATGGTTAACGCCTTGAGCGTTCTGGAAGCGGCAAGCGTTCTGGGACAGCGCAACCATGAAGTCCTCGGAGTCCGTAGGCTCTGAGGCCGCGTGACGAGCGCAGAAGGAGTTACCAGGGTCGGCAGCAAGGGAACAGCATTGGCGACCAGTGGCGGTACGGTATTGGCACCGCTCTGGTGTGAAGTCGGAGCTGGGTGGTTTGTGTGTCATTTTGATCCTCGATGTAGGGGAGGGTATACCCCACCCCCCGTGTTTTGGTAAAAGAGGCTGCAAAGCATTGAAAACAAACGATAGGAGCGTTGAAAAGAGAGGCAAGAGACTTCAAGAGGCGGCAAGAGATTGGAGGCAAAGGAGATAGAGAAAGTTGAAGGTGGAAGTGAATTCAGAAGCGGGGCATTAGTGAGGCGGCGTGCCGGTGAAACGATGCTCAGGCGAGTATTCACAAGCAATGATAGGACATATTATCTAAGTTTTCAATACATTAAGTGGATTCTAGTATTTAGGGATTGGGCACAGGAGCCGTGGGGTGCATCCGGCGATCGACTCCAGTTAGATAGTGAACTTTTCCGGTGCACGCCTTATCAGGCATATGACTGATTGGCCTGCCTTCCTCCGCACAAGCTGGACTGCTGGAAGTCCCTCGCTTAGGCTTGCGATATGAAGCCATTCCGAAACGCCGCCCTCAATTTGGGAGTACGGCTTCTATCCATATTTCTCATATTTCTGGCAAACCCGCTTTGGGCAAAGTGCCCAACGTACTCAGTACAAGTTCGAGGCAAGATTGAGTGCTCTTTTGACCAGGACGACAAGGTGCTAGCCACGCTGATTTTCTTTGACCATCAACCCGAAGCATCTGGGGAGGAGACGGCCATAGACATTCACGATGGAACGTTCAGCGGTCGCGTAGCGTTCAATACGTACTCGTCGGCCGGGTTTTTGAGTGGCGACAAATGTTATAGACGTCCCAAAAGTATGCTCATCAGGCTTATAGAGGCGGATGGTATTGAGAAGGACCGCACCTCGCTGAAAATGGCAACGACTTCGTTTACGACGAAAAACAGGGCCAATACGCGGTTCGGTCCGACGTCATACTTCATGGCTGGTGTCAGCCGAAATGTGGTGAAACTCCGACTAAGTCGTGTGGAAATCTGAAGTGACGGGAGCGTGGTAGGTAAGCGCGCTTACCAGGCTGTGAGTTAAAATGGTGAGACGGAGATCGCACACATCTTGAAACTGAGTTTGCCGGATCGGTCGTTTGGAGCTTATTTGTTTGACTGCGACGGCACGATTGTTGATTCGATGCCGCTCCACTACATCGCGTGGACGAAGGCGCTTGCGGAATGGAATTGTGCGTTTGACGAGCAGCTTTTCTATGCCTGGGGCGGAACTCCCGTGGCTGAGATCATTTCCTTGCTTAACGAAAAACACGGACTGAGCATGCCGGTCGCGCCGGTGTCCTCTCGCAAAGAGAACCTATACCTGGAGCTACTCCCGCAACTCAAGGCGGTGCCTGAGGTCGTGCAGCATATTGCGGAGCAGTATGGACGGATTCCTTTTGCCGTGGTTTCGGGGAGCACGCGGGAATCGGTCACCGCGTCGCTGGATTCGCTCCAGCTCCTCGATAGGTTCGAGACGCTGGTCTGTGCTGGAGACTACAAGAAGAGCAAGCCAGACCCGGAATCGTTTCTGCTGGCGGCCGCCCAACTCGGAGTTGCACCGGAAACGTGTCTGGTGTTTGAAGATACGGAGATGGGGATTCAGGCGGCGAAGGCCGCGGGGATGGCTTCCGTGAAAATTCCTCCACCGTGGGAGAGGGGTGCCAACTAGCGCGCCCGCTGTGTTGCCGGACGGTTAGTCGGATTACCGCGTGTGTGGAATCACTGGATCGGGACTTGTCCGGTTGGCGTTAATCAGGAGTTACCAACACAACCCTTATGTTCTGCGGTGCTTGAGATGAGTAGTCGGCTTAATGCATTGTTAACAAGATCATGCCAAACTTCCTGTCCTTGAAGACGCAGGAGGGTCCTCTGCGATGAGAATCCAATGTCCATTTTTGGAAGTAGTTCTCACGTCTCTGCTCTTACCGTGGTGCACCACGGTAACTAGAGGGCAGCAGCCATCTCAACAGGACCCACCGACACTCTCTCCACCCTTACATGCGGCTCTGTATCCAGAAGTGATGTGTGTGCACTGTGTCGTGCCCTCATGGGACCACAGCTATCTCCTTCATGTAGAGATCGACAGAGGCCCTGCGGTGGTCACGATGTACGACAAGACTGGAAAAAAAGTGGTTGAAGGGCGCATGTGGCCGGCGGATGCTGCCAAGGTTTCTGTCCGTTCCGCAGGAGCAACGCAGGCCGGAGGGATTGTTGCGGTTGGCGGCGGCATCATGACTGATGGTTCCACTCAAAGATTCATCGCCAAGACTGACGTCACGGGGCGAACAGTGCAATCGATACGGACAGAGAGTTTCTCTGCATGTCAGGTTTGCGAGGCGACTGACGGTACTGTCTGGGCTCTCGGATATGGGTTTGATTCCGCCGATTTGCAAGACACGGATAAGAACGTGTTGCGCCACTATAGTTTCGACAAAGGACTACTCGGGAGTTTTGTTTCACTCGATTCCATTTCCAAATCACGGGACGCCATATTGCAAATTTCCGCTCCAGGGAAGAGCTTTCTCCGCTGTAGCAAGGACCGTGTTTCGGTCCTCTTCTGGCCCTCGGCCCAATACATCCAGGCGGATGGTTCAACCGAAAAATTCACGCGTTGGCAGGTCGTCGCTCCCGGAGCGGTTGGCGAAAAAGCGACTGGATTTGCCGTGACCCAAGAGGGAAAAATCTTTGTGAGTCTCACCGATTTCAGTGAGGCGGACAAGACGAGAACGAACGGGTTGTACGAATTGCAAGCGACACCCGGACCTTCCGTTGCCATCCTTGTGCCTGTCCGAGGAGCACACATATCATACGACCCTAACGGTATCGCTCCGGATGGAGCTTTCTTCCGGCTCTGGGGTGCAGACGGAAATGAGCTTGTTGTGCAGAGACAGGGGGATGGCTGGGGTCTCTCGTGGGCAAGGGTCTCGGCATCTTCGACAACTCCTGATTAGTCGTATTACCGGACATGCGAAAAATGGATTTTCGATTCCGACCAAACCGCCGAAGGCTTACGACAGGCCTATCTTTGCGCCGGCGCGGTGAGTATTTTTCTGGCGCTTCGTTGTCCTTTTTCTCATACCTGTACTGCTTAGTGCGGGGAAAATCGGGGCCGAGCCATACGCTCAAGGTCCGTTCGTGGCGCCCGGGCAGAGCTACGGAAGAACTGGGAGTCAATGGACGGGCGTATTGGAGTGAGATTCGACCCGGGCTTGTGCCGGTTGAGCGTTTTGCGCCGAGCTGGGGCGCAGCAGTGCTGCACCCCTACGGTCGGAGGCGTCAGAGTTTGTGTGACAAGCTCAAGCCATTTCCTCAGTGGCTGAAGCCGTAAGAAACGGCGCGACTTATGTCGGACCTAAAGGTCCGACCCCCAGTTGTCATGCAAGGTATTAGGCGGGGACGTGCGGCGCCAGGGCTACTGCTTGGGCGCGGGCTGGTTCTGCGATCGGTCGGGTCTTGTTGTCTTTGTGTTCTAGCGAGGCGCCGATGAAGGCGGCGAATAGCGGGTGCGGTTCTAGCGGTTTGGATTTGAATTCGGGGTGGAACTGGCAGCCTAGGAACCAGGGGTGGTCTGGGGCTTCGATGATTTCGACGTAGTTTTCGTCTGGGGTGCGGCCGGTGATTTGCAGGCCGGCGCCGGTCAGGGTCTTTTCGTAATCGCGGTTGAATTCGTAGCGATGGCGGTGGCGCTCGCTGATTTCGAGCTTGCCGTAGGCGCGATGGGCGAAGGAGCCGGGGGTGAGCTTGCAGGTCCACGCGCCGAGGCGCATGGTGCCGCCCATTTCGTCGACGCCGAGGAGTTCGCGCAGCTTGTAGATGACGCGGTGAGGCGTTTGCGGATCGAATTCGGTGCTGTCGGCGGTCTTTAGCTCGGCGACGTCGCGGGCGTACTCGATGGTGGCGCACTGCATGCCGAGGCAGATCCCGAAGAAGGGAACTTTGTGCTCGCGGGCGTAGCGGATGGTGTGGACCATGCCCTGAATGCCGCGTTTGCCGAAGCCGCCGGGGACCAGGATTCCGTCGTATCCGCGCAGGCGGGCGGCCGCTGCTTCCGGCGAATCGATTTCTTCTGCTTCAATCCACTCCAAAACAGTTTTATGGTTGTGGGCCAAGCCGCCGTGCAGCAAGGCTTCGCGCAGGCTCTTGTAGGCATCCTCTAGCTGCACATATTTTCCGACGATCGCGATGCGCACTTCCCCTGCGGGATTATGCAGGCGGTAGACCAAATCCATCCAGCGCTGCAGGTCCTGCGGATGGTGTTCCAGTTTCAGCGATCGCAATATCTGCGCGTCCAGACCTTCGCGCGCGAGCTCCACTGGCACGGCGTAGATAGTGTCCACGTCTTCCATGGAAATGACGCAGGATTCGGCTACGTTGCAGAACAGGGCGATTTTCTTTTTCAGGTCGGAGGGGATGTGGCGGTCGCTGCGGCAAAGGAGAATGTCGGGCTGAATCCCGATGCCGAGCATTTCTTTAACGCTGTGCTGTGTTGGCTTGGTCTTTAGTTCGCCGGCCGCTGCGATGAAGGGAACCAAGGTGACGTGCACAAACAGCGTGTTTTCGGCGCCCAGTTCGAGGCGCATTTGGCGGATGGCCTCCAAAAATGGCAACGACTCGATATCGCCGACGGTGCCGCCGATTTCGACGATTACGACGTCGACGCCTTCGGAAACTTTTTTAATGGTGGCTTTGATTTCGTCGGTTACGTGCGGGATGACCTGCACGGTTTTGCCGAGGAAATCGCCGCGGCGCTCTTTGGTTAGAATCGTTTCGTAGATGCGTCCGGTGGTCCAATTGTTGTCGCGGGAAAGCTTGGCGTGCGTGAACCGCTCGTAGTGACCGAGGTCGAGGTCGGTCTCCGCGCCGTCTTCGGTGACGAAGACTTCGCCGTGTTGGAACGGGCTCATCGTGCCGGGGTCGACGTTAAGGTACGGATCGCACTTTTGCAGGGTGACTTTGAAACCGCGACTTTCGAGGAGACAACCGATTGAGGAGGCCGCTACGCCTTTTCCGAGTGAGGAAACAACTCCGCCGGTAACAAAAATATATTTTGGCGCCATCCTTATAGCCCGCACTTCACAATTCCGCGGGCTTGTTAGCCCTCCGCAGGAGTGACGTACAATCAATTATGGTCGGAACTCCGCAAAGTGTCAAATCGCATTCCTGAATGCCCTGAAACGAAATTTCCGGGAGATGGAGCCGAGGTTTTTCGGCTCGCGCAACGAATTCTTCGCCAAATCTCCGAGCTCTGACGCTCCATAGCAAGAAACCTTTTGTCCGGAGCGGTGTTCTTATGCACGGGTGGTTCGAAGGTGGCCACTTCGCCTCCGATGTTTACGTTTAGGAACGCTCGTGCGCTTCCGGCGCAAACGCGATGTGCGCGGCGTCCATCGAAGTTGCCAAAGAACAGAAAAACGTGCTGTGCCGAAATGCGGTTTATGTGTGTGTTCAAGGCCGTATTCGCGATTCTTCCTGGGGAAGGGAAATGAACCTATCGATTCGCCGGAACAGTTTCTCAGTTGGGTTGTGTGGCGTTCTCTTGCTTTGCGCAAGCGCGGCCGCGCAGCAGAAGGCGCAAAGCGTTCCGCAGCAACGGCGTGCTTACGACATGGGCCGCGAGGTTTCCGTGCAGGGCACGGTGGTTAGTTTTACGGAGAATTCTTCGCTTGCTCCATTCGGTCCTCACGCTGTGATCCAAACTTCTTCCAGGCAGGTGGACGTGCACCTCGGGGACGCGAGGCTGCTGAAGGCGAATCAGTTCACGCTTGCCGCGGGAGATAGTGTTCGCGTGGTCGGCGAGAACGTTCCGTACGGCACGGGGAGTCAATTTTTCGCGCGGATTCTACAGAAGGGCAACCAGACCTTAACAGTGCGCAGTACGCGCGGCTTTCCGCTTCGGCCCGCGAGTAAAGCGGGCAAGCCCGAAGCAGGTGTCCTGTGAAGCCGCTAGCGCTGGTTTTGGCCGCGGTCGCGGCTCTCTTTGCCGCGGCGTGCAGCAGCAATAGCGCGCCGTCCGTTCCTCCACCCGCTACGGGAGGTTTTTCGAACGCGGACCTGAACGGAACGTACGCTTTCTCCATGAGCGGGACCGACGGGGGCGCCAATTTCGGGGCATTCATTGCTCGCGTGGGGAGCTTTACGGCGGATGGGCATGGCAATATCACGGCGGCATTGGAAGACGTCACGGATGCCGGGAGCCTTCCGCAACTGGTGCAGTTCACTGGCGGGACCTACTCGATCCAAGCGAATGGAAGAGGGACGCTGACGCTGGTCAGCTCAACGGGCGGATTGCAACTGAGCATCGCCCTGAACTCCGGGAATGCCGGCGTGATGATCCAGATCGACCTCAACGCCACTTCGAGCGGGTCATTCACTCGGCAAACACTAGCCGCATTCACGCAAACGGCTATTGCGGGACCGTACGCGTTCGATATTTCCGGAACGACGATCCCTCCAAACCCGAATGTCGCGGCCGGTCCGAGTTCCGTCGTTGGCCAAATCATGACCAATGGTGCGGGAAACATTCAAGGCGGGTTGTTCGACTCCAACGATGCGGGAAGCATCTTGAGCGCACAACTAATTCCAGCGGGTGGCAGTTATCAAATGGACCCGGCGAATGGGAGCACGTTCGGGCGCGGAACGATAACATTCGGCGGGCTATCTTTTATTTTCTACATTGTGGATGGAAGCCGCTTCAAACTAATGGAGGATGACGGGAAGTTTGCGACGTTTGGCGATGCGCTGCAGCAAAGCGCGACGGTTGCTACGCAAAACTCGGGATTCAAGGGTGATTTCACGTTCCTGATCGGAGGGGGATCGGTTCTTGGCACGGCCGGGCCTGTGGCTCGGGCGGCTGCGTTCACGGCGGATGGCAGCGGGAATCTTGGTGCCATCGCACTCGATGACAATAATAACGGTACGCATCAGGCGATCAACCCGACTACCATCAGCAATGCGATCTACGACATCGATACTGTAGACGCCGGCAGTGGTCGCGGAACGATGAGCTTCACCGCGTCCAGCAATCCCAACCTGGGAAACTTTTCGTTTGTCTTCTACCTAATTTCGCCGACGACGGCGTTCATCCAGGACACTAGCAACGGAATCATCGGCGACGGCACTATGTTCAAGCAAACGGGTCCATTCTCGGGCTCCGGTTTGGCAGGGAATTTCGTTTTCAATTGGAGCGGAATCAACCTGGGGTCTACAACGAACCTGCGGTTCGAGGAAGACTTCGTGGGGGAGCACTCCTTGTCGAGCGCGGGAGCGATTGCGGGGACGGTCGACTTCGTGGAACTAGGCTCGTCTAGTTCGCACAACCCTGCATTCCTGGATCAGGCGCTGTCGGGGACGTTAACGCTGAACGCTAACGGGATGGGTAGCAATGACTACACGGTTACCACGGGGACTTCGCCACAAACCACGTTTCATTTCAAGGCGTATATCGCGAACCCCGACCTGATACTCCTGGTTGGAGCGGACGACACGCGGACTATTGCGGGCAGCGTGACCTTTCAGCCTTAGGGGAGAGCGGGTTTAGCCGCGGTTCCGGCGCAAAGGCCGCAGGGCTGCGGAGACTCCCGCCCTTCGCTGCGGGGATATCGACGCGGGCGGCTACTTGCCGAGCAAAAGCTTTTCTACGCGTGCGACGTCCTCGGGCACGTCGACGCTGATTGCGTCGTGTTCCACTTCGGTCACGCGAATCTTCCAGCCGTTTTCGAGCCAGCGTAACTGCTCGAGCTGCTCGACGCGCTCCAGATCACCTTGCGGCAGGGTGGGATATTCCAGCAGGGCATCGCGCCGAAAGACGTAGAGGCCCAAATGTTTCAGATGGCGGGCCTGCACCTTCACCTTAGTGGCGGTGTCCCGGACCCAGGGGATCGGGGCGCGCGAAAAGTAGAGGGCGTTCTCGTCGAAGTCCAGCACCACCTTGCAAACGTTGGGATCCATGATGTCACCCGGGATCTTGATCGGGGTGGCTACGGTTGCGATTGCTACTTGGGATTCCTCGAGTAATGCTGTCACTGCCGTGTCCACGGCCGCGGGATCGAGCAGGGGCTCGTCGCCTTGCACGTTCACAAAGACGTCACCGGTCTCATGAGCGGCGACTTCGGCAACCCGTTCCGTGCCGGTCCTGTGGTCCGGCCGGGTCATGCGTGCCTCGCCCCCGAACCCCTGCACAGCCTTGACGATCCTGTCGTCGTCGGTGGCTACAATCACGCGGTCGGCCCGTTGTGCCAGTTTGGCACGTTCATATACCCGCTGGATCATGGGTTTCCCGCCCAGTGATACCAGCGGCTTGCCGGGCAGGCGGCTTGAGCCATAGCGTGCCGGAATTACCACAACGACCTTCGGCGAACTCATGATTTGCCCTTTCTACAGCGTTCCTGAGCAGCTAAAACTGCAACCGAATGGCCTTGCCAAATCATCCAAATTGCGTGGAGGCGTGTTGACAAAAGATTGACAAAATTTCTCGGGAGCATTCAGCAATTGTTCTTGTCTTGTACATTTCCAGTGATAGAATTCTCTTCAGTCCTACCGCGCGGCCGTTCCGGCAGGTCCGGGTCGAGTGAGGGAGCCGTGAAGCGCGACGTACATAAGTTCCGTGCCCCGAGTTGGTTAGTTATCCTCCTGTCTGTCTGCCTGACACTGCTTCTCGCCTCCGTTCCCGCCGCAGCGCAGAATCCTTCTGGATCCGACGACAATTTTGCGGGCAAGGGCGACGGCAAGTCCAAAGAGGATGCTAAACCCAAAGATGCCGCAAAGCCCAAAGAGGACGTGAAAAAAGACACGTTTGGCTTTGCGGTCAAGCCATTGACAGGGTTGCACATGGATGTCGACCTTGCGCTAATCAATGTTACCGTCACCGATCCCTACAATCGTTTAGTGACCGGACTTGATCCGGATAACTTTCGTGTGTACGAAGACAATATCGAGCAGGAAGTCGTGACGTTCTCCTCCGAGGACGTGCCCATTTCCATCGGCGTGATCTTTGATTTCAGCGGCAGCATGGCCAACAAAATTGGCAAGGCCCGCGAAGCCGCGCTGCAATTCTTTAAGACTGCCAATCCGCAGGACGAATTTTTCCTGGTGAGCTTCAACGAGCGCGCCGAGCTCACCAGCGCCTTCACCAACAGCATAGAGGATCTGCAGAGCCGCATGATGCTGACGGCGCCGAAAGGCCGCACGGCATTGCTTGACGCCATCTATCTCGGCCTGAGCCAGATGAGGGGTGCCAAGAACGGCAAACGCGCCTTGCTCATCTTATCGGATGGAGGCGATAATCATAGTCGATACAATGAAAGCGATATCAAGCGCCTGGTAAAGGAAGCCGATACCCAGCTCTATGCCATCGGAATCTTTGACCCGCTTGGTTACCGCAATCGGACGCCCGAGGAACTCAACGGCCCCTCTCTGTTAGGCGAAGTTACGGAGATGACCGGTGGCCGCGTGTTTGCGGTTGAGAACCTGAACGAGCTTCCGGACATCGCATCAAAAATCGGCATGGAGCTGCGAAACCAATATGTCCTGGGATATCGGCCAAGCAATAAGGCGCATGACGCGCGGTGGAGAAAAATCAAGATCAAGCTGCGCGCGCCCAAGGGACTTCCTCCCCTCAACGTCTACTCGAAGACGGGCTACTACGCTCACAGCCACTGATCTCGCATCGCTCTCGCCCCGCCGTGGCTTTCTGGCTCTGCTCGTTTCTCTCGTTTTACTTTTCGGCGTAGGAATCGCGCTGGGGCAAATTCCGTCCGTTCCCGGGCCTCCCCCGCCGCCTCCAGGTCAAGCTACATCCGGTCAGGATTCCAAGATTCGCGTGGACGTCAATCTTGTCGTCCTGCATACGAGCGTGGTTGACGATCGCGGCCGCTTCGCGGATGGACTGAAGCAGGAAAATTTCCGGGTTCTCGAAGACAAAGTCGAGCAGAAACTCTCTCTCTTCAAGCGAGAAGACATTCCCGTCAGCATGGGGTTGGTGATCGATAACAGCGGCAGCATGCGGGACAAGCGGCCACGCGTGAACCGGGCCGCGCTGACGTTGGTCGAAGCCAGCAATCCGCAGGACGAAGCTTTTGTGGTCAACTTCAATGACGACTTTTATCTCGATCTGGACAAGGATTTTACCAGCAGCATCCCGGAATTGAAGGAAGCGCTCGAGCGTATCGATTCGCGCGGCAGCACCGCGCTCTATGATGCGATCATCGGCTCGCTTGACCATGTCAAGAAAGGCAAGAAGGACAAGAAGGTGCTGCTGATCGTCACGGACGGCGAGGACAACACCAGTCACAGTTCGCTCGAGAAAACAGTACGCGAAATCCAGAAGACCGAGACGGTCATCTATACGATCGGCTTGCTAAGTGAAGAGAGCAAGAAGAGCGCCAAGCGTGCGAAACGGGCTCTTGAGGAAATCGCCAAGGCCTCGGGCGGTCTCTCTTACTTCCCGGAGAACGTGGAAGACGTGCACAACATTTGCGAGCAAGTAGCGCATGACATCCGAAATCAGTACACGCTCGCGTACTATCCTACCAACACCAAGCGTGATGGCACCTTCCGCGCGGTCCAGGTGGAAGTCGTCCCGCCACGGGGCCGCGGCAGGCTGCAGGCGCGTACTCGCAACGGCTACTACGCGCCGGGCGGGCCTAACGCAAGCGCCTCCGGCAACTGAACCGACCCAATTCGCATATAGTTTAGGGTTTGGCGATGACGATGGTCGCCTCTGCCAGATTTTGGCGGGCCTGAATTCGGTGCTGAATCATTTCCAGCAGAGTGCGGGCTTGGGGGAAATTCGGATCGCGAAAGAGCGCCTGCTGCAGACTTCTCTCTGCTTCGACGAGCCGGTTGAGTGCGAGTTGCGCCCATCCGAGATAGTATTTTCCAATTGGAGAGCCGGGATCCAGATCAAGGCCCCTTTGCAGAATTTTTTCCGCCTCTAGAAACTGCTGCTTCTGGCAGAGAAGCGCACCCATGCCAAACTGCGGGGGCGCGAAGCTTCCTCGTGTGATGTCGATTGATTTCTGAAAGGCCTGCTCCGCATCGGCCGTGTGGCCCAGACGGAAGTGCGCCACGCCAAGGTCGTAGTGAGCCAAGTAGTGCTCTGGAGCCTGAGCAATTGCTTTTTCAAAGTAGACGAGGCTGCCTGCAGTGTCTCCCTTTTCGAGCAAGCGGCTTCCTTTGTCGAAGGCCGCGTGTCCCTTGCTCTCCATTTTCAGGTCCTGCACAGAGACAACGTAGTTGCTTCTGAATGCTTTGGAATCGGACTGCGCGAAAGAAAAGATTGGTAAAAGCAGGATGCCGGCTAAAAATATTTTGCTGCCTAGGATGCGGAAACTGGAAGCGCTCATCGAAGTACCTTCGAGCGGGAAAGTCATCCCCCGTCAATGCTTCCATTCTGAAAACAAACACGCGGCGCAGACGCGTTAATCATTTTTTGTGTAGGCGGAGATAACTGCTCGCATGAACAGAGGGGCTAACTGCCCGT
>DATBYP010000201.1:0-2544 GCA_036513675.1 Candidatus Acidiferrum sp. | reverse complement strand
AATGGTTGCGAGCGAGGAGAAGAGGCGTGACACTGGATGTCTCCTGTTATTCTTGCGTCATGTGAGCCCGCTCGAAATCTCACTAGCTACTTTCCGGCGCAAAAAGCACGCTTTCGAGAAGAGCAGTCAATAGCGCGTCTAACGCAAAACCCGCCGGGGTAGCCGGCGAGGAGGTCTGTCGCCGAGATTGAGCGCGGTCGGCCTACGGGACGGGCTGCCTTTCCATTGCGCGGCCGATATTGACGAGGTTATCCCCGATCACACCGAGGCCAACCCAGCGCTTCATTCCAGTATCTCCTCTGTACCGGCAGCGGTTGAGACCGTGCCGCCGCTTGACCACGCTAATGCGTCCCTCGCACCCGGTCCGCCACTTCTGGCCGTTGCGGAACCAGCGTTTCTTCTGCTCGCGTTTGCGTTCCGGGCTCTTCGTGTTGCGGTTTGGAATGCAGACGCGTTTGACACCCTTCTCTTTCGCTGCGGTTTCGTTCTTGATGGAATAGAATGCCGCGTCTGCCGCCACTAGGCGCGGTGTGCGTCCGAGCCTTGCTTGATGCGTTTCGATGGCCGCGATCAGCAGGTCCGAATCATTGGGTCGCCGATCGTAGACTTCGTAGTCGATCACAATCTGGTTTTCGGCTTCCTGTAGCTTCACCATTTTGCCGAATTCGTTGGGCTTTGCCGCCTTGCCCTTGCGAATGACTTCCGTCGTTGGCTCGAACAGGCTGAGTATTTTTCCTTCGACACGAGTATTGCCCCGAAAGATGCGATCTCTGGTCTGCTTCATCACCTGCTTAACGCGCGGCGCCATCGCGTCGATCTCGTGACGCAGACCTTCCAGTGCCAACTGCCGCAGGATGTCCGTCGATCGCTTCACTCCTTCGGCGATTTCCTTGGAGAACCGTTTTGCTTGTCCCACCACCCGGCTGGTCGAATTGAGCAATTTGCCGTAAGCCAGCTTGAGCTTCTCCTGGCTCTGCGGTCCTTTGGCGCGCGCCGCCCGCGCGATGTCGAGCACCCGCAGTTTCACGGTGCGGCTGCGGTCCCGCAGTTTGGCACCGGCCTTACCTGCGATCGCGGTGACCTTCTTCATTGTGCGAATCAACACCCGCACCCCGTCGCCCAACAAGCTGCTGTCGGTCGGATAGTGGATATTGGTCTCAACCACCGTGGTGTCCACGCGCATTCGCCGTCCTTCGGTCACCCCATTATCCCGGGCTATTTTCACCATCCTTTCGTGAATCTGTTTGATCGCCGCCGGCTCGACCGCCAAGCCCCAGCGGCCCATGGTCTTGGCGTCCGGCATCTTCGCGCCGCCCACGCGCGTAAAATCGCGGTACACCAGATTGGCCCGCACCTCGCGCTCCAGCACCCCATAGCTCCAATTGCGGATGTGTTTCAGGATCAACAAACGCAACACCATTTCGGCCGAAGCGCCCAGTCGGCCACGGGAGCGGCTCTTGGGATGCCGCTTCGCCAGCGCTTCATAAACTGCCGCTACGATTTGTTCATCGTCTAATACCTTGTCGGCGTGCTTCATCCAATCTTCGCGCAGATCACTCACCTCCTCGGCGATCAGTCCATCGCCGAAGCTGAGTTGCGCCCGCCGCATCTTAATCACGTTCGTTTCCTGCGCCGCTTCGGAGCGGCTTCATCCGGACGCAGCAGATGATGGTTGAGCTCGCAGATCGCCTCGATCGCCGCTTTCAGCTCCCGGTAATTGCTCAGCCATTGGCGTATTTCGGGAACTCGCTCGCGGCGCACGCTGAGCTGGCGCGTGCGCCCTCCGGGATAGCTCACCGTCAGAACGCAGACCTGGTGCCCTTCGCCGCGCTCACATTTCGGGCAGTCTTTGGAATGCCGGACAACACGCTTCAGCAGCGAACCGCGCAGGATCTCGCCCGTAATGGGAAGCTTGCTCACAAGCTTCCGGCGCGCTTCGAGGGTCCGATCGCGAATCATCTATAAGAATGAATCAGTGCCGGCGAGCCAAGTCAACATGCGTTCGAAAAATATTCTGACATGCGATCTTGGGCGCGTTCACCGTCAGCCCGAATCCGTCCGGCCTTGCAGTTTTACCCACCACGCGCGATTCTAGCCCAAGGACCGAGCCCTTCAATTTTGCGCCGGAAAGTAGCTAGATTTGTTCTTTGGCTTCGAGCTTTCCTCGAAAGTCTCTAAAGCGTCAATCTTGGTTGGATGTTGCCGAAGCAGTTTCAGGGAAATCCGGCGTGCTAATCTTCGTCATCATTATTGCGCCCGCGGCCTTTGCGGAGTTTCTTGCGCCTAGTCGGCTGTTCGTCGTCTTTGCCCATCTGGCGCTCGACTCCGCCGGTGGCTTTCAGTTCCTGCGGCGTGTAGTGCCGTTGGCCTCTGATCGTTGCACCTTCATCGAGATCAAGTTGATTGGCGTCATAGGACCAAACCAAATTTTCCCGGGGGAGGAGCTTGTCTGCCCTGAAATAACATTTCTTTCCGTCCACCATCCTCCAATGCCATTCCGGCGGCTCGGTCGCGGGCGGTTCGGGCGCGGCTGAACAGAATTCC
>DATBYP010000200.1:0-24266 GCA_036513675.1 Candidatus Acidiferrum sp. | reverse complement strand
ACCCCCGTCACGTTGGCGCTGTTGATAGTCACCGCCTGCGCGCTGGGGCTGAAGCTGTAGCCCGTGTTGCTCGGCGTAACCGCGTAGCTCCCGTTAGCCAAACCGCTAAAATTGTAAGCGCCTGAACTATTCGAGGTGGTGCTGGCACTTGCCGCTCCGCTCAGCGTCATGGTCGCGCCGCTGCTCCCCAATGTGGGCGTAATCGCTCCCGAAACACTGAAGGTTTGTGCCGTCGCCGTAAAGCTCAATCCGCTGAGACTGGCGCCGTTGATCGTCGCGCTCTGGCTGCTCGGGTTGAATGTGTAACCCACACGGCTCGGCGTTACCGTGTACGTGCCATTGCCCAGCCCACTAAACGTGTAGCTCCCGGAACCGTTGACCGTTGTCGTCGCGTTCGCCGTCCCGCTCAGCTTCACTGTAGCGCCACCGCCACCAGCGATCGCGCCAGAAATGCTGAAGGTTTGAGCCGTCGCTGTGAAGGCTATCCCTGTGAGATTGGCCCCGCTTACTGTGGCGGATTGGCTTGACGGGCTGAATGTGAAACCCGCTTTGGTAGGCGTTACCGTATAATTTCCGTTCGCCAAACCACTGAAACTGAAATTCCCGGAGCCATCCGCGATCGTGGACGCGCTGGCACCGCCGCTCAACCTCACCGTCGCTCCACTCCCTCCGCTGATCGTGCCAGAGACACTATAGGTCGTCTGGGCTACTTGCGTTGTGTTGAACACAAGATCCACCCAGTAATTCGTGGACTGATACGTGGCGTTGGGGAACGCTCCTCCCGAACCGTAAATATAAACACCATTTCCACCGTTCGTTCCGTTGGCGAGCGCGTGAAGAGGAGGCTGATTCACTGCGGACTTTGCGAAGAATTGTGTGTCCCCGGCATAGAAACCCGAATTGGTGTGGTAAGACGCCACGTAGGTAGTGTTCGTAGCGATCGCCACGGGCGACGAGAAATTAACCTGCTGCCAGCCAGAACTAGTCTCTCCAATGAAGGTTGCCGTTGCCAGTCGCGTGCCCGAGCTGGTCCACAAAGTGCCAGTATGCGTGCCGCTATTTTGGCTACTCTTGTAAAAGCGGATGCCCGTAATGTAGCCGCTCACGTCGGATGTGAACTTGACTCCCAATTCGACGGCTTGGCTGTCGTTAACCGACGGTGTACCAGGAGTGGTGGTGCTGCTCCAGATCGAGCAAGGACAAGAGTAAGGCGTGCTGCTGGTCGTAAACGTAAGATCTGCAGAGGTTCCAACAGTGCCTATAGAGTCAGCCGATTGCACCTGGTAGTGATACAGCGTGCCAGCTGTCAGGCCGCTCAGGGTCACGATATGAGTAGTGGCAAGCGTTGTGTCAAGCGGAGACGAATTTCCGTAAGCCGTTGTCGTGCCATAGCGCACTTGTGAACTGGCCGCTTTGTCCGTGGTCCAAGAAATTGCAGCTCCGCTGGAGGTTATGGACGACGTAGCAGCACTGGAAATCACGGGCGGGACATCCGCCGCGACAGTGAAGGTGACGGGAATGGACGCTGGCGAATTCGTGGCTCCAGGGGCGGTCACTGTGACGTGTCCTGTATACGTGCCGACCGTCAGTGTTCCGAGCGCCGCGGAAATCTGCAACGTCTGCGGAGCGGTTCCGCTGGCGGGAGTCACCGAAAGCCAAAGTGAATCGCTGCTGGCGGTGAAGGCAAGACTGCCGTTTCCGGAATTTGTCACATTGAGTGAGGCTGGGCCAGGGTTTGTGCTACTTCCCTGGGTTCCACGCAACGATAAGCCTGTCGGAGATACAGACAATTGCGGCGTGGGAGCGTTGATGGCAAAACTGGTGGAATTAGAAGTGACTCCGCCAGGAGCCTGCACGCTGACCGCAGCCGAACCCGCGTTGGCGATCAAGGCAGCGGATACAGTGGCGGAGAGCTGTGTTGCCGAACTGAAGGTCGTCGTGAGCGGCGAGCCGTTCCACAGTACAGTATCCCCGGAAACGAAGTTAGCACCGCTAACTGTTAGCGTAAATGTGGCACCTCCCGCCAGCGCATTCGCCGGCGACAGGGCACTCAGAGTGGGCACGGGAGGATTGATTGTAAAACTGAGAGAGCTAGATGTTGCGCCAGCTCCCGTCTGCGCGGTGACCGCTGCGCTTCCGGGCCTGGCGATCCAACTTGCAGGCACTGCCGCGGCGAGCTGTGTCGAGCTGCCGAACGTGGTCGCGAGCGACGCTCCATTCCACAAAACGGTGTCCCCGGAAACGAAGTTAGCACCGCTAACTGTTAGCGTAAAAGTCGCACCCCCCGCGGGCGCACTCGAGGGAGACAGCGCAGTCAGACTGGGTACGGGAGGGTTAATCGCAAAACTCAAAGAATTGGATGTCCCGCCGGATGCTGTTTTCACGGTGACCGCCGCGGTTCCCATGCTGGCAATCAAGGCGGCAGGCACTGCCGCGGTGAGCTGTGTCAAGCTACCGAACGTGGTCGCAAGCGCAACTCCGTTCCACAGCACTACGTTTCCGGCGACAAAACTACTGCCGTTGACCGCCAGCGTAAATGCGGAGCCGCCGGCGTTCCTGCTGGAAGGCGAAAGAGAACTCAGCGTTGGCACAGGAGGCGGCGCTGGCGCGGACACAGTCAGCGTGGTGGTTACCACAGCAGGTGAGCCTACCGAGCCCGGTGAACTGACTGTTACGTGACCCACGTAAGTGTTCGGCGCAAGCCCTGCACTCGTCGTGGAAACCTGTAAAATCTGGGGCGCAGTTCCGCTTGAGGGCGAAGCCGCCAACCAGGCTGCGTCGGTAGACACGGCGAAACCCAGAGACCCGCCGCCGCTGTTGGCGACGCTCAGTTGAACTGGTGGAGGGTCCGAACCCCCTTGCGTGACGCTAAATGTTAGGCTTGCGGGTGCTACAGACAGAGATGGCGCTGATGCGGCCCCCCCGTATGCAGAGAGTCGGCAAGAGGACCAGCGAGAACCAGATATCCAGCTTGCAGGCAATGCTGCCAGATTGCTTTGAGCACTGCTTTCGCTATGGCAGCTACCATTGGTAGTGTCACGGAAGTACAAGGTTCCATTGGTCCCCAGAATCGCTATCCAATAGACCGTGCCCGCGCTAACGCCAACCGGGGGAATATTTATGGTGTTCCATGCGCCAGCCTGGAGCACTGTGCTGCTGCCTTGGCTCAGCAATGTGCCCGGGTGCCCCGCCGCATTTGCGTAGATACCTGCAATCAACTGCGTCGCCTTCGAGGCGGGATCTAAATACACAGTCAGGGACCCCAGCGTACCAGTTGTGCTCGCCGTAGATTGAAACGCCTCAGCACTGCCGGCGCTGTCGGAATCTAATGTCGCTTCCACGGTGCTATCGCCAAGTAACGCCGAGATTGCCGCGAAAGTCGCCTTTGATAATAATGAAGACCAGAGGAAGAGGGCGATCAAAATCACAAATGACAGGTAACCCCAACTAGCCACTGAACTTGCCGACGGTTGAGCCTTCCCGATGCACCACTTGGGCATACACCAACCCCCAGATCATCATTTTGTCTATGAAACTGCCGCTTATTCCCGGGAACCAGTGTTCGCGCTATCGGGAGGGGGAAGCCAACAGCGATCCGCGCAATCTAGCCGCTTAATGCGAGGGTTCTTACTACCCGAATGATGCAGCGTCTCGGGCTGGAAGGGTCATGGGGCTGTAACCTTGGTACGCCCACACTTGATTCCTTGAGACACGACCAGTGTTAAATGTTGGCATGTACCTGTCAAGGGGGTCCGACATGAACATTTTTCACTGTTGACCTTTACGCGTCACCACCTAATCCGCACATCATTTAGCAATGCAAGGCCGAATATCAATACCGTGATGTCGGTACGATGCACGTAGGAGCTCCTCGGGTGCTGAATCCTGGCCGAAAGTTGGGTTGCTCTACCGATTCAGGACCGGATCGCCATCACACATCGTGTCTCGGTTGAACTGCGTGTTAAATGAACATCGGCGGAGCGTTGTCCGCCCGACCGCTGGCGATCCGGTTCACGCCTGCCCCGCCGGGGTGCTGTTCGTGGTGAATGCTTCCGGCGTGCTGGGCAAGGAATCCATGTTCATTTGATTTCAGCTCACATCGATGGTTCTGGCACAGCTTCAGGCGCAACCTCCTGATTCAAGACGTTGCCGTCCATTGCCCTCGCAACAGCATCCAAGCTTACGGCTACCAGCCCGCCTGTCGTCCTCAAATTGCACAGTCGCACGGGTACACATGGATCCAAAGGTCACATTTGTCGTTCCCTGCTACAAACTTGCTCACCTATTATCTGAGTGTGTCTCCTCCATCCTGGACCAAACCTATACAGATTTTGAGCTGCTGATCATGGATGACTGCTCGCCAGACAATACTCCAGAAATAGCAGCTTCATTTGCTGATCCGCGCGTCAAGCACATTCGGAACCCGCGCAATCTCGGTCATCTCCAAAATTACAACAAAGGGATCGCCACAGCCCGCGGCAAGTATGTCTGGTTAATCTCTGCAGACGATACCTTGCGCCGGCGCTACGCCCTCGAGCGTTATGTGCAACTTCTGGATAAGCACCCAAACGTGGGTTACGTGTTCTCCCCTGCGGTGAGGCTGCGCGACGGCCAAGAATGGGGAACACTCGCTTATTCTATCTGTTGGCACAAGGACGAAATCTTCGACGGCCGAAAATGGCTTACCCAATTAATTCAGCGCAATCGCGTAGTAGCCGCTTCAGCGATGGCTCGCAAAGAATGTTATGAAAAATTGAGCGCCTTTCCACTCAACCTCCCGTGGAATGGCGATTGGTATCTCTGGTGCCTTTTTGCGCTATATTCCGATGTCGGCTATTTCGCCGAACCTATGGTCTGTTATCGCGAGCACGACCTGAACATCACCCACACCCTGCTAGCGGATTCCTTGAGTCACTGCACCGCAGCGGACCTCGCCATGCCTTGGATTATCAAGCCCATCGCCGAACGTGCGGGCTTTCCCTCGTTAGCGCAGGAATGTCTCCGGTCAGCGGCACGCGAATACGTCCGCCGGATCAAATCTGACGGTGAGTTGTCGGCACAGGTCCTATTGGAACAGTGGTTGGACGAAAACGGTACCAACTCTCAAGAAAAGGCCCGCGTGCGCGCTCTCGTCGAAGAACGGCTATACATCGCCGACAAACAGGATATTCTGCCGGTCGCCTCCCAGAACCCGCTCCTGCCCACCCATCCGGCGGACTGAATTGAAAGGCCTTCCCTAAACAGCCTCTTTGCCCGCCTTTGGCGCGCCTCTGCCCTAGGAAAGGCCTTTCCTCTGCAATGCCTCAGTAAGGTAAAGCCTTTCACCCCCCGCTGATCGTGTAAGACTGCCCTCGCTCTATCCCTATCAATTCTAAGCACTTACTCGATGGCTCTAGGCAGCTCGGAGAGGTCCACAGCGTGCACCATCCTCCGCGTAGTCGAGGCAAGTTCTTTTTGGGGGCCGGTACAAATTGAGTAAGAAGTCATTCGCGAAGATAATTTTGGCCGCTAGCGTGATTGCCATCGGCTCAGCGAGCTTCGGCGGACCAGTCTTTGCCGCTGTAAAGCTTGGCAGCGATCACTTGGTGCGGCTAGCCGGTTCTGCCGCTGCGGAGTCCTCAGTATTGGCGCTATTAGGAACAGGTTTTTTGATTTTTGCTTCTGCCGTTCGCCGCCTAAAAACAACGGAAAACTAGCTTCCACCCTTCACCCGGCACTGGTTCGAATCAGGGATAGTTCTCTTGGGCGCTATGGCGTCTGATCCCGATCCTCTCTAGCGCACGATCAGACGCAATCGCTCCGGTTCAGAAATCATGTAGTTGTTCCGAATTCAGAAATGTTTTGGATTCGGACATCTTCCACGCTGGTGGGAATAAAGTTGGCTCCCCGGGCTAGATTCGAACTAGCAACCTTCGGTCAACAGCCTTGAGACCAATTTAATCACAATTTGCCGGAGCCGAGACATCGAGGGGATTCAGCAAGTTCAGATCAAATGGGGCTAACTCTGATTCACCTTCTCTTTCCAGGTTTCATTACGATTTGCCGCCAATTCATCACCATTCGCATGACACCTACATGACACCGCGCACCTGCCTTTGGGCGCACATCCCTCGACCAACAACTCCGTCCATGTCTTCTAGACACTAACTTTCCAATAAATTGGGGAATCGCTTTCGCTCAAAATCTAACCCGAATGCGATGAAATCGTAGATTGTTGCACAGTTTTGGCACAGTGGATTCTGGGTCAGCTGGGCCCAAAACAGAATCTCTGCCAGAGCAGGAGTGTCGCGGCTTAGACTCTGTCGCTGCCGCCAGACTTATTTTCGTGCTCTTCCTATCGTGTCTGAAAAGTAAGATACTTTGGCCGCTGACAGCGGAAACTGATCTACGCATGGATGGCCAGAGAGGGCACCTGCCTCGTGAGCAGGTGCTCAGACAGTTGCAGTGGGTGCAAGGTGCGACGCAGCGCGTTCCTTCATGAGGGCAAGAAACACGGGAATAAGAATCAGGACGTGGATTGTGGATGTAATGATGCCGCCCACAATCGGAGCAGCGATTGGTTTCATCACCTCCGCTTCGTCGTGTTCGACCTTGGGTTCGGAAGCACTTCCAGATAGGGAGGCTAGAGACTGGGCGCGTAGTAGCCTGTTTTTGCGTAGACGCCCCGTTCCAGCGCGTTAGATTTAACTTCTCGAACCTTGCCAAGGTTCAGGTGTCGGTTCGATTCCGATAGGCCGCACGATCCCTTCAATCACTTACAAGCAACAACTGTCGAATCCCCTAGTGTGCTAATGCGCCGGCCTCGCAGCAAACTGAAAGCGCACTGTCCTAATCTCATAAGGCTTTGTCGCAATTAACGCGCTTCCTGGTTCGACAGGTAGATCAGCAATCTTTCTCTCCATCAGGTCCGTTTCCGCCGCCGCTTCCGCTCCCGCGGGCAGTTGTAGCTTCACATCGGCGGCCGTTCCGGCCCATTCGTAGAAGCGCACTATCAACCCACCATCGTCCTCCGCCTTCTTCACCGCCGTAACCACAATGTTTTCCGCACTCACTTTCAGAAAGGAAAACTCATCCTTCAGAAGCCCTTGGTGCCTTTCGGCTTGCCGCGAAAGCAGCGGATAATTCAGCTCATATCCCCGCCGAACCGTTTGCGCTTCGCGCCAGGTGCCCGGATGGGGGAAAAGCGAGTACGTAAATTCGTGCTTTCCCTCGTCAGCGTGCGGATCGGGCCATTCCGGTGATCGCAACAGCGATAAACGCAGCACGTTTCCCCTTGCGTCATAGCCGTACTTGCAGTCGTTCAGCAGGCTGAAACCATGCTGCGCATCGGAAAGGTCCGCCCACTGCAACGCCGGGACCTCAAATTGCGCTTGCTCCGCCGGGGTGTTGCGCGTCGTGGGGCGTTCGATCGTGCCGTACGGAATCTCGAATGTGGCTGTGTCGCTGCGTGCCTTCACCGGAAATGCCACTTTGAGCAGAATATGTTTCTCATGCCAGTCCGCATTCATCCGAACGTCCACGCGCGCACTTCCCGCTGTGACGATGATGTCTTGCACGAAGGTTGAATTCTGAAAATGCTTTTTGACGCGAAATGATGCCTCGTAGCGGCCCGCTCTCCAACAGACCGACTTCATCCGCCGTCGTCAAATCCCAGTGTTCCTTCTCAAAATCGGCGTCTATATTCCACGCGTCAAAATCTTTCGGTTTGTCTCGAAACGCTTGCAGTAGGTTGCCGCAAATAGAATCTTTTGGGCCCCCCGTGTCCGTCTCTGCAGGCGCCAACGTTTCAGAGTTGCTCTGTTTGTCAAAAAGGCTCGTGATGCACCCGGTTTTTGTGTCCACTTTTACGCGCACTCTTTCATTTTCCAACGTATCAACCGAGCCGCGCATAACGCCGGAGGAAGCGGCCGCCGCTTTCACCGCTGGGCGAACGTAATAAGTCTTGTAGCCTAGCGATGGCACGCTCACCTGCGCCAGTAGAAGCGCGCGGTTCGTCGCTGCGTCCATCGAGAGCAATTGCGAGGGCACCGGTTTGCCCGATCCGTCCACGACTTCAATCTGTCGCGTTGGGCCAGGGAGTTGGACCGTAATCTCAGTGACCTCTCGCCGAGGCCATGAGAGAGAATTGAAAGCGACGACCGGCACTCCGGGGCCCGAGGTGTTGATTTGCGCAGCGATTTCTCTCAGTGAGCCGCCGAGAATCTCATTGCCGGTGCGCTCCACGTTTTCCAGGTTGCGTTTCGCATCGAGATAGTTCACCGCAATGCCCGAGCCGGGGAAAATATCGTGAAAGTCGTCGAACAGCAGATCCTTCCATGCCCCGTCGAACTCTTCCGCAGGATAGCTGCGCCCATACAGACTAGAGATCGCGGAAAATTTCTCCGCATTCAGCAAAAGCTCTTCTGCCTTACGAATGCGCCGCTTAGTCTCCGCTTGCGTGGTCATCACGCCGCGATGGTATTCAAAATAGATTTCGTTGCGCCACGTTGGGATGTTCAGGTTTGCGGATGACTTCTGAAGATCATCAAAGAAGCCGCGCGCCGTGCCAAAGCGCAATTGTGGGTAAACAGCATCGCTTGTCATCCAGCGCTTCGCGGTGTCTAGCATCGAACGCGTAGGACCGCCGCCGTGGTCTCCAACGCCATAAAGATACATCATCTCGCGGCCGCCGGCTGGATCGCTCACATACATCGCCGGCGCAAACGCGGCCAAGTCCGTCGCCATCTTCACCGGATCGGTGTCGTTGGCGTAGTCGTGTGGAATGTACGCCAGCAGTCGGCTGCCGTCGGGCGCTTCCCACCAGAAAAGCTTGTGGGGAAATTTTGTTGTGTCGTTCCAGTAGAGTTTTTGCGTAACGAAGTAATCGATCCCGGATTTCTTGTAGATTTGTGGAAGCTGCCAGCTATAGCCGAAAGAATCCGGATTCCAGCCAATCTTCACATCAACACCAAACTTTTGCTGGAAATATCGTTTTCCCGTGAGGATTTGCCGCACCAACGACTCCCCTCCAGGCATGTTCAAGTCCGGCTCCACCCACATCCCGCCGACAATCTCCCACCGCCCCTCCTGAACTCGTTGTTTGATCTCTTTGAAAAGGTCCGGATATTTCTCTTCCATCCACGAATAGGTCCGCGCCGATGACATCGCGAACCGGAAATCCGGATACTCCCGCATCAGGTCCAGCGCCGTGCGGAAAGTATTGCGCACAACCTCTACCGTTTCCGTCCACGGCCAGAGCCATGCCATATCAATATGCGAATTTCCCACCGCTTGAATGGCGTATTTCTGCAGCCATGGCCTGAGCGGTTCCAGCTTTGATTGTGCGTTCCTCAGCGACGCGTCAAACGCCCCCTGATCTCCTTTATCGAGCGCTGCAAAATCAATAGCCTTCACGGCGGCATCCACCGCGCCTTCACGCTCCGCTCTCCCTTCCGGAAACGCTGCGATGAGCGGCCTCACGGAGCGAATCTCCGTTCGAATCCTTTCTGGATCAGGTCGCGACGCTTTCGGTTCGATGCGCAACTGGCTTTCGTAAATCTGCGTATTCACCTCGGGACAATCGAGTCGCACCGCGATCAGGAACTTCTGACCCGGTTGCGCGCTGTTCGTCAGCGGAATCGGCTGCTGCGTATCATCATCGCCCCGCGCAACCAGAGATCCGTTGGAAAACACCGTGATCAGCAGCCGTTCATCGCTTCCGAAATAAAGCGCCAGGCTTACTTTGGCGCCCAGTGTCCCGTACCCGTTGATCTTTTCCGGAACCTCCACCCAACGTCGCAGCACTCGCGTTCCCGTTTTCCACACCTCTCGAGTCTTCACCGTTGGCCAGTCCCCGTCGTTCAATTCGCGGTCCTCGGGATGGGGAATATCCGCGTGATAGCGCCATTCCGGCTGGGCCAAGATGGTCAGCGACTCGAGCCGGTCCAACACAGGTTTATATGGATCGGCATCGGTTTTCGCGTCAGCAAAGCTAATAGGCGAACACAACAACGCTGTGACAAGGAACACTGTCGGTCTCATAAAGCTCCGGGAAGTGGCGGCGTGCGACCAGACGTCGCCCGCAGCAGAAGTTCGTTCAATGTCATTTTTGGGGATACTCCGAGCGTGTCAATACACTCTCGTGTCATTCCTGCATTCCCCCATAACCAAAACAAAATGCGGCGGATAATGGTGGATATTCCCCGCGCCGCTCAAGACTGTAGCGCGTCCCTCTCCTTCTCTTTGCCTCCCTCGCGGTAATATGTCCGGTCCATGCGAATCTCCCTTAGTTTGGCCGCCCTCGCTCTGACCGCCGGAGCGCTGGCTCCGCCACAAAGTTCAGGGCCATCCGCTGACCATGTCGTGTCCACACCCGGATCGTTCGTGGACCTAACATCCTCGCTGGGCGTCCATTTCCAATACCTCGCTTCTCACACCTCCAGGAAATACCTCCCGGAAACTATGGGAGCCGGCGTTGCCCTGTTTGACTACGACAACGATGGCAGGCTTGACGTCTTCTTGGTCAATGGCGCCCCTCTTGCTGACCCCACCGCAAAGGGCACCGTCCCAGAGAAATCAGGGCCGAAATATTGGAACGGCCTGTTTCACCAGAAAGTGGACGGCACCTTTGAGGATGTTACCGAGAAGGCCGGACTTCAGGGCGCCGGTTACGGCATGGGAGTCGCCGTCGGCGATTACGACAATGACGGCTTCGAAGACCTTTACGTGACCGCATTAGGCGGCAACAAGCTCTATCACAATAATGGCAACGGGACCTTCACCGACGTCACCGATAAGGCCGGAGTCGCAGGGAGCGGCTGGTCCACCAGCGCGGCCTGGGTCGACCTGGACAATGACGGCCTGCTCGACTTAGTCGTCTTACGCTACGTGCAATGGGATTTCGATGACGTCTGGTGCGGTGAGCACAAGGAAGGTTTTCGATCCTACTGCCATCCCGACATCTTCCAGCCCATCACCCCGCTCGTCTTCCATAACGACGGCAACGGTCATTTCAACGAAGTCAGCCAGAAAATTGGACTCTCAAAGCCCGGCAAGGGGCTGGGGATCGCTCTTGGCGATTATGACCACGGCGGCAAAATCGACCTCTTCGTAGCCAACGATTCCATGGTCGAATTTCTCTATCACAATAAAGGTGATGGCACCTTCGAAGAAGTCGGTCTGCTTTCACAAGTCGCCGTCGACGGCGACGGCCGCACCTACGCCGGCATGGGCGTCGACTTCGCTGATTACAACAATGACGGCTGGCCCGATCTACTGGTAACCGACCTCGCCAACCAGCGTTACGCTCTCTACAAAAATAACGGCGACGCAAGTTTTTCCTATTCCACCTTCAACACCGGCATCGCCCGCATCACCATGCTGCATTCCGGCTGGGGCGCGCGCTTCTTCGATTACGACAATGATGGCTGGAAAGATTTAATCGTCGCGCAGGGCCACGATCTCGACACCGTCGAGATCAATTATCCCAACCTCCGCTACAAGGAGCCGATGCTTCTCCTCCGCAACACCGGCACCGCCTTCGTGGACGTCTCGGCGCAATCCGGCTCGGTCTTCCAGCAGCGCTGGCTTGGCCGCGGCCTCGCCGTCGGTGACATCGACAATGATGGCCGCATCGACGTCGTCGTCTCCACCAACGACGGCCCCGCCCACATCCTTCACAATGAAACTCCCACGCAAAATCACTGGCTGACTCTCAATCTCGTCGGCCACAAATCCAATCGCGACGCCATCGGCGCTGAAGTGAAGCTCACCACCACAAAAGGCTCGCAATTCGCCACCGTAACCACGACCGGCAGCTATCTTTCCTCCAGCGACAAACGCGTCCATTTCGGTCTCGGCCCGGAAACCACGGCGCAATCCCTGGAAATCCACTGGCCCAGCGGCCTCCAGCAAAAACTCAGCAACCTCCGCGCCGACCAAATCCTCCAAATCGACGAGCCCGCCGCGGGAGCTTCCCCCAAGTGAAGCTCTCACTCGGCACCGCACTCGTGTTTTTCTCTTGTGCCGTGCTTGCTCTAAGCCAGCAAAGTCCGCCGCCCGTTCGTTCGCGCGGCATGGCCACCGGCGGCGCTCACGCTCCCGTTCGCGACGCGCTCCATCGCCCCATTACCGCGGGCGGCTTCGTTGACGACGCTCCCGTCATCTTCGAAGACATCACCAAGCAATCCGGCCTCGCCAGCTTCCATCACCGCTTCGGCTCCCCAGAAAAATCCACCATCCTCGATGCCCCCGGCTCCGGCGTCGCTCTCCTCGATTACGACAACGACGGCTGGCTCGACATCTACCTCGTCAACGGCTCGACCGTTGCCGCCATGAAAGGTACAGAGCCCGCCCCGCGCGCCGCTCTCTTCCACAACAATCATGACGGCACCTTCACCGACGTCACCGCCACGGCCGGCGTCGCCAACGAGCGCTGGGGCTTCGGCGTCGCCATCGCCGATTACGACAACGACGGCTGGCCCGACATCTACGTCACCAACTTCGGCAAAAATCGTCTCTACCACAATAATCACGACGGCACTTTCACCGACGTCGCCGAAAAAGCCGGCGTAGCTCTCGGCGGCTGGTCCACCGGACCAACTTGGGGAGACTTCGACCGCGACGGCTTCCTCGATCTCTTTGTCCCCGGTTACGTACACTTCGACCTCAACCATCCCGTTCTCGCCGGCAAGGGTGGCGTTCCACCCGGCGCGTGTCAGTTTCGCGGCGTGGATGTTTTCTGCGGTCCCCTCGGCCTTCTCGGTGAATCCGATCACCTCTTCCGCAACAATGGCAACGGCACCTTCACCGACGTTAGCCTTCACGCGGGCGTCTCCGACCCGCAACTTCGCTACGGCTTCGCGTCCGTTTTTGCCGACCTCGAAGACGACGGCTGGCCCGACCTCGCGGTCGCCAACGATTCCAGCACCAATTATCTCTATCGCAATCGCCGCGACGGTACCTTCGAGGATGTCAGCTACGCCTCCGGTTTCGCACTCAGCGAAGAAGGCCGCGCGCAAGCCTCCATGGGCATCGCTCTCGGCGACTACAATCGCGACGGCAAGCTGGACCTCTTCGTCACTACGTTTTCCGACGACAACAAAACTCTCTACCGCAACGATGGCGCCGCCGCATTCACTGATGTCTCTTTCCGCGCCGGCCTCGGCTTGACCACGATACCTTTCCTCAGTTGGGGAGCCGGTTTCCTCGATTTCGATAACGACGGACTTCTCGACCTTTTCATCGCCAACGGCCACGTCTACCCTATAGCGGACCAAACCGAGTGGGGCACGACCTACGCGCAACGTCCACTCCTGTTCCGCAATCTCGACGGCAAAAAATTCCAGGAAGTTCCCGCCGCCACAGGGAGCGGTCTAGCCTCTGTTGTCTGCGCCCGCGGCGCCGCCTTCGGCGACCTCTTTAACGACGGCCACATCGACGTCGTCCTAAACAATCTCGATTCCACGCCCACCCTCCTCCGCAATGTAACCAAGTCCGCCAATCACTGGCTCGGTCTGAAAGTGATTGCACAAGCGCCTGCGTCGATGGCCGGCCGCAAGCCTCCCCGCGACGCCATCGGCGCCAAGGTCTTCCTCACCGCCGGCGGTGTCCGCCAACGAGTCGACGTCTTCTCCGGCGGCAGCTACGCCTCTAGCTCCGATCCCCGGGTTCACTTCGGCCTGGGTGCCGGCACCAAAGTCGACAAACTGGAGATCTTCTGGCCCGACGGGATAAAGGAACAGATCGCCGTCCCATCCGTAGACCAAATCCTTACCATCGCCGAGCCGCGGAGCGGTGGACCATAGAGGTAGGATCCCTCCTTTGCGTCCAACACTCTTGATGTTTTTTCTCAATTGATCTGAATCCCTCGCGCCCCGTTTTGTGCTTGTTCTTCTCTCGCTACACACCTTATGTAACAGCGCCATTCGCGGGGAATAATCACTCCTAACTCTCTATTTGTCAGCTACATGATGGGGAACACGTAGATGACACCCCGGTGCATTGACACCTCCGCATGCCTGCCTAAAATCGTGGCAACAAGGGCGCGTGTACCTTTTCGCCTGTCCCTTGACTGCTGTGCTTGGGGGTGGTGAATAATGAAGTCCCTTCCGTCTGCTCGTGCTGCCGGCATCTCTTTTTCAGCGGGTCGCTTCGCTGCTTGTCTCCTGTTGCTCGTATTTTTCTCAGCGTCTGGGCTGCGGGCCCAAGGTCTCAGCGGAATCAATGGCACAGTCACCGACCCGTCTGGCGCCAGTGTCCCGGGCGCGAAAGTAACCGCCACCAATGACGCCACCGGCGTAGCGACCCACACCGTGACGTCCTCGGCTGGCACCTACACCATCACCGACCTTATACCGGGCCTTTACACAGTTAAAGTTGAGGCCAGTGGATTCGCCACATCGGTGCAAAAAAACGTGCACGTCGACGTCAGTCGAATTTCCAATGCGGACGTAGCACTTACAACCGGCTCAGTTTCAGAGTCCGTCGTCGTAGAAGCCCAACAGATCGCGCTAGAGACAACGCAGCCGCAACTCGGCACGCTCATTGAAAACAAGTTGGTTCAGGAAGTACCCATTCTAATCGGTGGAGGCCCAGGGAACATCGGAGCGCGTGATCGTCAGATTGACGACTACCTTTTCGTCGTGCCGGGTGTTCAAGGCGGCGAATTTAGCCATCGCATCAACGGTGGCGTTGATTTCGAAAATGAGGTTATGTTCAACGGCGTCGTCGCTAACCAATCTGAAACCCAAGGGCTTCAGTCCAATATCAATCCGCCATTTGAGATGGTCGGCGAAATCCAAGTCCTAACGTCAAATTTCTCTGCCCAATATGGATTAGCCCAAGGTGTCGCTTCCTATCAGTTTGTCTCCGGTACAAATCAACTTCATGGCGATGCTTTCGAGGTTTTGCGAAACACTTTTCTCAATGCGGCGGGGGCAAACCCGCCAGGTACAACCAGCACTGGCAAGGGCCCGACGCCCACGATCAACCAGCACAACTATGGATTCTCGCTTGGTGGACCGGTTTGGGTTCCCAAACTCTACAACGGCAAGAGCAAAACCTTTTTCCATTTCAGCGCGGACTGGTTCCGTCAAAACCAGACGGACAGTGCCCTCATGACCGTTCCCACTCAGGCAGAAGTTGGCGGGGACTTTAGCGCCCTGTCGAGCCCCATTTTCGTTCCTCCAACCTTCGTGGCTCCCGCCGGATGCACGGCGCCGGCTCCCGGAAAACAATGGCCCGGCAATAAGATTCCGGCCGCTTGCTTCAGTGCATTTTCAAAAAGCTTGCTGCAGTTTGTTCCCGCTCCTGCGCTGCCAGGCCTAAGCAATAACGCAAACTCGCTGGTTGGGGTTCTTGCGACTAGGCAAACCAATTGGGGCTTCTCGATCGATCACAATCTCACTGACAAACAAAAAATCCATGGCAGCTATTGGCGCGACAAATATGCTAATCCGGGCTGCTGCGACAACAACGCCCATTTTAATAACATTCTTTCCGGCCAAAAGGACCAACCTCGGCTCGGCACGGGCATGTTCCTAACCTACTCAAATGCGTTTCGCTCCAACCTGGTGATGACCGCCGGCTTCGGCTGGATGGGTGAGCTAAATAACGAATTTAACTCGCATCAAAACGTAAACTTTCCCGGTGTTGGCGGCAGTACGGTTCTTCCTACGATTAACTTCAATGGCCCGAACGGTACCTGTTCCAATAATGGAAAGGGCGACGCGCAGGCGCCGACGTGCTGGGGTGTGAATTCGGCCGGTGAAACTTTCTCGATCAACCGCAAGCTAGGCCTCAGTTTCGACAATAACTGGCTTTGGACCCGCGGGCGCCACACTTTTAACATCGGTTGGGAAATTCGTCGTTCTTATCAGGACGACCACGAGTGCCAGCAATGCGGCGGCGGCTTCACCTTCAGCAGCAGGACCACCGCCGACCCGGCCGCGATTGGCACCACCGGCAGCGCGTTCGCCAGTTTCCTCTTGGGTTATGCGGATTCGGCCACTCGTAAATTTGCGCTTGAGACCAAGCTTCGCAATTTCTACATCGCACCCTACATTCAAGACGATATCAAGCTCACCTCAAAGATGACCGTGAATGTCGGGCTGCGTTGGGACATCATGCGGCCTTTCACTACCGATTCAGTCAAAGGCCAGCCCGCCGATCAAGTCGTTTTTTTCAATCCCGCCGTTGCCAATCCAGGCGCAGTCAGCCCTACCACGGGGCAACCCTTGCTTGGCGCAGCCAGCGTGCTCGGAACCTGCTCGAGCTGTGTTGGCTTTAGTCGTGCCGACACCAAGTGGACGCATGTCAGTCCGCGAGTGGGCATCGCCTACGCACTTAACAAGAAGACCGAGTTCTTGGCCGGTTTTGCTCTAAATTTCTTGGACGGCGGTGCCTACGAGTACGGTGACAATAAACTCGCGGTCGGTTACGGCAATCTGCTTGCCGGCCTTACCAACGTCAATTCCCTCGGTTCCAACGTGCCTGGTTACGGCCTGTGGGACAGCACCACTCTGGCTGTGCCTCAGGCGGCGCCGTTTACTCCCACCATCTTCAACGGCACCGGCGTATTGCACCAATTCGGCCGCGATCCGGGGAAATATCCTTACTCGCAGGCCTGGAACGCCGGAATTCAGCGCGAATTGCCGTACGACCTGTACGTTTCGGTCTCATACGTCGGCAATCGAGTCCTTCATTTGCCTTCTATGCTGAATCCCATCAACCAGACCGACCCAGCGTTCTTGGCGAAGTTCTGCCCCAGTGGCAACCCCTCTGACCCTACCTGCTTGATGTCGCCTTCAAATAGCGCCGGCAACAATGTTTGGACTTCCGGCCCGGCGCAGTTAGCTTTGCAAACGGCCGGATTCAAACAGGCCTCCGTCACTTGTCCGGCAAACAGCAATAATCCGGCAGCGACGGGCACATTCTTTACGCCCTATACGAACTTCCTTTGTGATTACGGAACGGGTGCCAATCTCTCGCAAGCCCTCCTCCCTTACCCCATGTATAACCCCAGTGAGTCAGCAGGTGGACTCATGAACCAGTTCGATACCAATGGCACCGCGTTTTACAACGCCCTGCAGATTCAAGCGCAGAAGCGCTATAAAAACAGCCTGAGCTTTCTCGTTGCCTACACACTCTCTAAGACCATGTCGAATACTGACACCGGTTTCGCCACCTTCAACTTTGGTTCGGAAAATAGGTTCAATCAGAAATCAGAATGGTCCGTAGCCAGCAATGATCAGACTCATCTGTTGAACATAACCGCTGTGTATGAACTCCCGATTGGCCCGGGAAAGCCGTATCTAAATAGGGGTGGCCTTCTTGCCAAGAATATTTTGGGTGGCTGGCAAATCAGTGGTGTTTTCCAATACGCCAGCGGTGCTCCTCAGACCGTGTACTCCAACAACAACGATCCATTCTTGAACGGCTTCAATCGCGCTAACTTCGATCCCAGTGTCCCGTTCAACCTTAATTACAACAATTATTACAAGGGACTGCCTGTTTTTAATCAGGCCGCCTTTTCCGACCCCGGATTCAAACAGGGCAACGAGCCGCGCGTCGTCGGAGTTTTCCGTAATCCATTTGCCTCCAATGAAAACATCGGCTTGGCCAAGCACTTCTTCTTCAGTGAGCGGGTCACCGCTGAGTTGCGCGTTGAATTTTTCAATATTCTCAATCGCATGCAGATCTGCGGTGTTGGTCAAGGTCTCGACAACAACGTAAACGACGGTGCAGGCCGATTTGGCTTAATTTCCGGTCCTTGCCAAGCCAACACGCAACGTCAGGGCCAGGCCTTCTTCCAGGTCAGTTTCTAACGACGTCAGCGTCGAGGGAGCCGGAGCCGCCGACCCCCGTTCTTTTTTGTCCTTTGTTTCCTTTGACGCATTCGCAATGTGCTTGTTAAACTCCACCGTGTCTCGCCCCTTCCGCAACCTGCCTCGCAACGCGCCATCGCGTAGCTTGCATCCCTCGGCGTCCGTGCTCGGTATCAAACTGAGCCCGCTCTTACCCGAATGCTTCCTATCACATACATGTAAACCTATTACATTCAGCAAGTTGCAAACTCTTTGCCGCAACGGCACCCTCTTAACCCGATTAGTTTCTGGCACTTGCGCACTCTTTCTATCGCAACAGGGGGTGGGAGGGTGCATTACTCGTGAGCTCCAGACCTTTCCTAAGTCCTTTGTAACTGTAACGAGCACGCGCCAAAACCTGCCAAATGCGCTGTTCCGCGCTTTTCTCATCCTACTGTCAATCATTTGTATTCTTGTTGTCCGTCCGGCGCTTGCCCAGCAGCCGATCAGAACGCTCCAGCCATCACGGCCCGGCACTAGAGACTTCGGCGGACTCGACCCCGTGCTCACTCAAGCCAACACGCTCCTGCAGCAAGGTAAGCCCACCGACGCGGAAGCGCTCCTTCGCGACTACCTCGCGAATCATCCCGATTCCGCGGATGCTCACTTTCTCCTCGGTTCCGTATTGTTCCGGGAAATCCAGGAAGGCGCATCCATCGGTAGCTCCCCCACAGGTGTCAAGGAAGAAAGGGCCAAGGCTTCACTCGCTGAATTCAACGCGGGCGCCAAGTACGCCAAGCCCACCGCGTCCGACCTCAAAATCGTTTCGCTCGATTACATCCTTCTCGGAGATTATCCCGATGCAGACAAATGGCTTACCAGAGTGTTGGAGTGGACTCCAAGCGATTCGGAAGGCTGGTATTACCTCGGCCGCACCAAATACAATGAAAATCGCTTCGACGAGGCCGTTCACGCCTTCGTGCAATGTCTCAAACTGGACCCCCAGAACGTTAAGGCCGAAGACAATTTAGGTTTGGCATACGCAGGATTGAACCGCGTCAACGACGCCGTCGCCGCCTACCACGCGGCAATAGAGTGGCAAAAGGACGCGCCCACAAAAAATCCCGGGCCCTTCATTGATCTCGCTGACCTGCTGCTCAACCAGAATCGCTCAAGTGAAGCCATCTCCTACCTTAACGAAGCCATTCAAATCGCGCCGCAAGACTCCAAAGCGCACGAGCTTCTCGGAAAGGCGTATGCTCGCTTGGATGAATTTCCGCAAGCACAAGCCGAACTCGAGAAAGCAGCCGAACTTGCTCCACAAAACGCAAATCTTCCGTGCATGCTCGGTCCCATATATCGAAAACGCAGCCTAACCGAGAAAGCAAAGCTCGCACTAGACCGCTGCGCCTCCCTCAACGGAACACACTCCTCTCCGGAGGCCCCGCGGCCATGAAATACGACCGACCTCGGTTTCTTGGCGCTCTGATTACTCTGCTTGTGTTTGGACTGGCCAGGAATATCCAAGCACAAAATTCATCCGCCGCCGTCGATTCACAAGTTCAACAACTCTATGCCGAAGCAAAATCCGCGCAAGCGCAAGGCGATCTTGCTGGTGCGGCTGGAAGATACGAAAAGCTCTTGCAAGTAGCGCCAAATCTCGGTCCCGCTTACAACAACCTCGGCGCTCTCTATCTACAGCAGCGCGAGTACAAAAAGGCCGCCGCTGTCCTCGAAAGAGGACTGAAGGTCGACCCCAAAATGACCTCCGCGTCTGCACTCTTGGGAATTTCGCTGTACGAAATGGGCGACTACACGACTGCTCGTCGCCATTTGGAATCGGCTTTACGCGCCAATCCCAAGGACGACCACGCCGAGCTATTCCTTTCCAATGACCTGATCAAACTTGGCGATTTCGATGCCGCCGCTGTTCATCTGCGCCAGCTCTCCCTGCGCCAGCCGCAAAACCAGGAAATCTGGTATCTCCTCGGCAAAGTGCACATGAAGCTTTCCGAGCAGGCGCTCTCCAAACTGAACGCCATTGACCCCGATTCCGTGTACTCTCATCAAATCTCCGGCGAAGTTATGGAAGGCATGAAAAATTTCGACGGCGCCATCCTTGAGTACAAAAAAGCGGTCGACTTGGCGCCACAACAGCCCGGAACCCACTATCTGCTTGGCAACGCCTACTGGGCCATCCAGATGTGGGAGCCGGCGGCAGAGCAGTTTCGCGCCGAGTTTGCCAACGATCCCGCCAACTGTAACGCGCAATGGAAGCTCGGCAACATCGCCTTGGAACAGAGGCGGGACTCCGCCGAAGCTCTTGCTCAGATTGACAAAGCGCTTTCCATTTGTCCGAGTCTCGCCGAGGCGCGCCTGGACCGCGGCCGCGCCTTAATGCGCCTCGATCGCAATGCAGAAGCCATCCCCGATCTGCAGGCAGCCGAGAAATCCAACCCTGCCGAATCCAACATCCACTTCCTTCTCGCACAGGCGCTGCGCGCTACCGGCAAAACCCGCGAAGCCCAGGCGGAGATGCAGATCTTCAGCAAGCTGGAAGAAAACGCCCGCTCCAAAACCGCCGAACGCGCCAGGCAGCTTCTGCAGGAAAAAGAGAAAACTCCTTAGTCGCTTATCGGCGGATAGACGCCGTCGCATCCCTTGCCATTTTCACGGCGCCGGCCCGCTTCGCTCGTATTGAACACGCGCACCGCAAGTGCTAGGCTCTTGCTAGCTCAGGGGTGTTTAGATATGCAGGGCACCGAAAGCTGCCCGCACTCACGCCGCTTCGGCGTTTTCGAAGTGGACCTGCGGGCCGCCGAGTTGCGCAAACGCGGCGTGCGAATCAAGCTGCAAGAGCAGCCTTTCCGAATTCTCTCACTGCTGCTGGAACATCCAGGTGAAGTCGTCACCCGCGAAGAACTCCGTGAAAAACTTTGGCCCGTGCACACCTTTGTCGATTTCGATCGCAGCCTGAATAAAGCGATGACAAAGCTGCGCTCCGCGCTGGCCGATTCGGCGGAGAGTCCGCGCTACGTGGAAACGATCCCGCGGCATGGTTACCGTTTTCTCGCCTCCGTGCAAACCGACCAGGACGGAGGCGTGCGCAAAAATGGGGATTCGCGCGCGCAGGATTTCCGCGGCCCCGCTGTCGCGCACGCGCAGAAGGCGAACGGAAATTCCGCGATCAGCGCAAATTCCGCGGAGAGTGGAACGGCGGAGATTCCCGTCACACCTGCTGCGTTCGAATTGGCTATTCTGTGGCACCGAGTGCGTGAAAGCCGCGTCTACTTCGTTGGTTCCGTTGTCGTTTTGTTGATGCTGATTGCGTTTGGTTACTTGCGCTCGCGCCCGCCGGTGGTCCTGGGTGGCTCGCCCTCGGCAGTCAGTCCTCGGCGCTCCGTTGCGGTGCTGGGATTCAAAAATCTTTCGGGAGATGCGCAAGAAGCGTGGCTCTCCACGGCGTTTTCCGATTGGCTGATGACGGAGTTGACCGCGGGGGAACAGTTGCGCGCCATTCCGGGGGAAAGCGTCGCGCGCATGAAAATGGAGTTGACTCTACTCGATGTGGACAGCTTGAGCGGCGAAAGCTTGGCGCGAATTCGAAAAAATTTAGGGACGGATTTTGTGGTGGTGGGCGCGTATGCAGCGGTGGGAGGAAAATCCGACGGCCAGATACGTCTGGATTTGCGTCTGCAAGATACACGCAGCGGAGAAACGATCGATGCGACTTCGGAGGCGGGAACGGAATCGCGCCTGCTTGATTTGGTTTCGCGTGCCGGCGAGCATTTGCGAAAAAAGCTGGGCGTGCGCGCGGTGACCAGCGAAGAAGCCGCGGAAGTGGCCATCGCGCTGCCATCGAAGAGTGAAACTGCGAAATTGTATTCGCAGGGATTGACGAAGCTGCGTGTTTTCGATGCGCTGACGGCCCGGGACCTGCTGCTCAAAGCAGTGGCTGCGGAACCGGATTACGCGCTATCGCACTCGGAATTGGCGACAGCGTGGGCGCAGCTTGGCTACGATGAGAACGCGAAGAAAGAAGCAAAGCGAGCATTTGACCTTTCTTCGAACCTGTCTCGCGCGGAACGCCTCCTCGTGGAAGGACGATATCGCGAGAGGTCGCTCGAGTGGGGAAGAGCAATCGAGATATACCGCGCGCTGGTCGATTTTTTTCCTGACAATCTGGATTACGGGCTGGCTTTGGCGAACGCGCAACTCGGCGCTAACCAGTGGAAGGAAGCGCTGGATACAATCGCGACCTTGCGCGCCCTGCCTCCACCCCTGCGTGATAATCCGCAGATTGATCTGGTCGAAACTGACGCGGCGCGAGCATTGGGCGACTACAAGCGAACGGAAATGGCGCTGGCACGGGCGGTGGAAAAAGCGCGGGCGGCGGGCGCGTCGCTGCTGCTGGCCAAGGCGCGCCGCGAGCAGGCGTGGCTCTACGAGAACTCGGGACGGCAGGACCAAGTGGAGGGTGCGATTCGCGAGGCAAAGCAGCTTTACTTGGCGGCGAACGACCGGCGTGGGGTGGCGCAGGCGGCGACTCTGGAAGGCATTGCCCTGGAGAGGCAGGGCGACTATTGGGGCGCCAAGAAGAAATACGAAGAGTCCCTGGCCATTTACCGGGAAACGGGAAATCGGCTCAGCTTGAGCAGCGAGTACGACAATTTGGGGGACGTTGACCTGTTTGCCGGAGATCTTGCCGGGGCGCGTCGGAATTACGCGGAGGCGTTGACGATTTACCGCGAAATGGGCGATCAGAACGGAGCAGCGCTGGTCCTCCTTGGGCTCGGCGATGTGCAGCTGGCGCAAGGGAAGCATTCGGAAGCGAAGCGTCGTTATAGCGAAGCGCTGGAGATTTGCCGGCGGCTGGGAAATCGTAGCCGGGAGGCATCGGCGCTTTCCGGTTTGGCCAATGTGCAGCGAATGGAAGGGGACGCTTTGGAAGCGCGAAAGAATGCGGCGGAGGCAATCGCAAAATTTGAAAAGGTAGGAGACAAGATTGAAGTGGCTCACGTCCGTTTGCAAGTTGCGGAGATGGACCTTGACGAAGGGAAGAGTGCCCTGTCGGCCACAGCGGCGCGTGGAGCGCAAAGGACATTTGAGGATGCGAAGGCGGGGCGGTACGCCGCGGAGGCAAAGTTGGTGCTCGCGCGGGCGCTGCTGGCGCAAGGACAATTCAGCGAGTCGCGAAAAATCGTCGAGGAAGTCATGGCCGTTGCGAAGGCGAGCCACAACTCGCAATTGGAATTGGCGGGATCGATCACGCAGGCGGTGGCGCAATCGGCCTCCGGGATGGCTGGCGATGTCAGCGACGCCTGTGCGCGGCTGGCCCGGCTGGTTGGCGAGGCAAGCGCAGCGGGATTTTCGGAGTTGGCACTGGAGACGAGCCTGGCACTCGGAGAGATCGAGTTGACGACGGGCAAGGTGTCGGCCGGGCGTGCCCGCTTGCAGGCGCTCCAAAAAGAGTCTGGTGACAACGGGGTTCTTGCCGTCTCGGAGAAGGCAAGCGCTGCGCTACGATCAGTTCATTCGTCCGCAAAGTAGGAAGCCAGAACGGAAGAGCCAAATCTCTCCGCCAGCTACGGCACGGCGGAACGTGCCCTGCCGAAACTTAAGGTTTCCCATCATCCGGCTCGAGCACTCAGAAACGCCCCCTTAAAAAACGAGGGCGCGGCCGGATTCAAAACGAATAAGGCCTACTCGATACTGGCTTGCTGCCGATTCGCACGGCAGTGGAAAATCCACCGCCGTGTGTGAAGCTGCACCAATGGCTTGCGCCGTCGTCATTTGCTTTGCTTCATACATCGGTTCCTCAAGAGGTTTCGAACTTGAACACCAACAGGAAGTCCGCTCCGTTTCCGGCGGTGTGATGTTGTCTCCCATGAGGAGACGCAGCCCCTATCTGCCTGATTACCGGGCAGCCTTCGCTTGCTCCATTTCCGTTACCCGCATCGCCGTCGGTCCATCTGGCGATGGACTTTCCCCTTGCGAGGCGCGCTACGGGCTTACCCTGTTCCGCTGAAATGACGCGATCGGTTAGGCAATCCACGAAGTGACCTGATCCGGCGTCGTGAGCGTTATCGGGATCTATCGTCAGTTAGCACTGCGCCAAGAAAGGCGACGAGGAATTTTGGCGATCACGAACTAACGATCGGTCCGGACCTAGGCCACCGATCAACTGTTTGCGCTCTATTGCTGTGGACGGAACCGGCAGGTAATGTTTACCGAGAACGACAAATAGACTGCGGCCACCCATGGACCCCCGAGAGCACATTCGTGTCACCGGTTTTGCCCTGAAGAACTGGGCGGTCGCACAGGTGCAGGATTCGATCGCGGTCGCACTACTGTGGCTGCTAGGTCTTTGGATCCTCAAAGTGCCATGGGCTCCGCTGTGGGCAGCGCTTGCTGCCGCCCTGCAAATCGTGCCGCACCTCGGACCAGTACTCAGTCTGGTCGGCCCGGTGCTGGCGGCATTGC
>DATBYP010000199.1:0-11305 GCA_036513675.1 Candidatus Acidiferrum sp. | reverse complement strand
CTGCTCCGACTACCAAAGCTAATGTGAAAACGGCGATGGCCACTTCGCCGACGGACGCAGACCCTGCTTTCGCATTTCGCGAAAGTTGGTGCGCAGGCCGACGCCTGCGAACGTCAGAAGAAAAGCCCAGCGCGAAAGATTCGCCAGCGCAGTCGTCTGTTCCTTGGTAAAGAAATGGTAGGTCGCGAGAACGGAAATCAACAGGAAGCCGAGCACGAACTTCGGGAATTTTTGCCAGAGGAATGCGGCTTTGTTTCCTACTGTTTTGGCTTGCCCGCGGCTGGCCCAGTAAATCGCGTACGCTAGCACGACGAACCCGATCATCGCGTTGCGCGTGGTTTTCGCGAGCACGGCGAGCTTGCCGGCGGCGTCGGAGTAGAGCGCGCCCGCGGCAGTGGCTTCGGCTGTGTTGTCGACGGCAAGTCCTGCCCAGAGGCCGTAAGCGTGATCGCTTAGGTGCAAGGCATGGCCAATCAGCGGAAATGTAAAGAGCGACAATGCGCCGAGAGCGAGAATCGCCGCAATAGCGAACGAAGAATCTTCGTCATCTGCTTCGATCGCGCCCTGCGTGGCGATGATCGCGCTAACGCCGCACACGGCGGAGCCGACGGCCAACAGCGACGTTAGCTTCGGGCGTAACCCAAAAGCGCGGCCCAGAAACGTCATGAACGCAATCGCACCGGCAATTTCAATGGCCACGAGCGCGAGGCTCACGCCACCAAGTTTCAACACATCGCCGAGCAGAAAGCGCGAGCCGAGCAGCACGATTCCTGTCTTTAGCCAGAATTCATACGTCGCCACGCCGGAACGAAAAATCTGCGGCACGCCCACCGTATTTGAAATCGCCAGGCCGATGAGGATGGCCCACAACACATACTCAATATTCGGGAATGTCCAATGATGCGCTTTCGCGTACGTCCCAACGTTGCGCTCCAACAATTTGCCAGCGTAGCCGACCGCGGCAAGCAGCAGCACGCCGGGAATTACGCGCAGAAACTGAAGAGCAGGCTGGGCAGGTTTTACATGAGATAATGCGATCGCGTTCGCCATGTTTTTCCCTTTCGTGGTGAAGTCTCTGCCTTACCAGGGAACGCGCGTGAAAACGCCTACGCGGATCAGCAGCGCTGCCAGCAGCGCCACCACAACCGCCCAGCTATCGATCGACAACAACCAAGTCTTCCGAGCATTCAGGGACACTGCATTGGCGTTCATTGGTTCTCTCCTTCACTAACCTTTAGCTCACAACAGCACTGCGCGGCGTGTGACGGTCGCTTGCTTCACCGCGCCAAAACGCCTTGCTGATCTCTTGCACCTTTTGCGACGCGACGCGACCAACAATCATCAACGCCGGCGCGGGCAGCTTTTGCTCGCTCGCCAATTGCGCAATGTTGGTCCATCGGATTTGCTGCTCGGCTCCCGTGGCGTTGGAAACGATCACGCACGGCAAATCGTCCGGCAAGCCGCCTTCCTTAAGGCGATGCGCCACTTCCGCATAATCCGGTCCAGGCATGTACAGCGCGAGCGTCGTTGTGCTGGTGATGGCGCCCCAATCCATCGACGCGCCTTCCGTTCCGCGCGAAAATGTGCTGATCACGATTTGTGAAGCAGCGCGGCGATCCGTGAGCGAAATCCCGGCCGCAGCCGCAGCCCCGAGCGCCGCAGTAATGCCAGGCACGATCTCGAAATCCACTCCCGCATGTCGCAGCGCCTCGATTTCTTCGCCGGCGCGCCCGAAAATCAGCGGGTCGCCCCCTTTGAGGCGAATGACGACGTCGTAGTTGGCCGCAGCGGACACAAGCAGCGAATTGATTTCCTCCTGCGTCAGCAGTTTTTGCCCGCAGCGTTTGCCTACGTCGATTACTTCCGCATCGCGCGTGACAAGCCCCAGAACTTCCCGGCTAACGAGGGAATCGTGGAACACGACGCCGGCATGCGCGAGCAGCCGCGCCGCTTTCACGGTAAGTAGCTCCGGATCGCCTGGGCCCGCGCCCACTAGATAGACTTTGCCCATTACGCGGCTCCCCGCCCTGCGCGCTGCCGTCTCGCTTCCTGAAGGAAGCGCTCGAACATCGGCTCGCTCGCCAGATGGTGCAGCAGCACTTTTTTTGAATCCGCGCTGTTGTCGCCGGCACGAAGCAATTCCCTGGCAGCACCGAGCCACTCAAGCCACAGCTCGTACTCGGGGCCAAATTGCTTTTCCAGGAGCAAACGAAGCCGTTGCGCGAGCGCAGGGCTCTTGCCGTTGGTCGAAACGGCGATTTGCAGGTCTCCGCGTTGCACTACGGAGCCATAGTAAAAATGGCAGTGCTCAATGTCGTCCACGGCGTTGCAGAGGATGCCTCGCGCATCCGCCTCGCTGAAGACAGCTTCGTTGACACCCGGCGCAGAAGTCGCCGCGATTACGAGAAGCACGCCATCGAGGTCCGCCGGCGCAAAAGTCTTTGCTTGCCACTCCACTCTTCCCTGCGCGATCCATTGGGCAATCGCCGGTGTCACCCGCGGCGCGACAACGCGTGTGCGGGCCTCGGCTGCAAACAGACCTTCAATTTTCCCCTCCGCGATGGCTCCGCCGCCGACGACCAGAACCAACCGGTTCCGCAGCTTCACGAAAATTGGTAGCAGGCTCATGGCTATCCTTCCACTCCCATCGGAACAGGCCCAGCGGAAGCATCGCGCTCGACCGGCGCAACCAAATCTCCGGCGAGCAGTCCACGAATCTGCTCATTGGAGTGCCGCGCGAAAAACCTTCGTAGATTTTCGCCCGGCGAACGCTGCTCGTTGAATTCGCGAAGTAGCCGCTCAATGGCGTCCGGAACGTCGGAGGCCGCGCAACGATAACCAACCGGCCGTGCAATTGACGCGAACTCGCCCACGCTGCCGCCGACGCAGAAGTAATACGCATCCACCATCCGGCCATCATGCTTAATCTTCTTGCCTTCAATGCCGATGTCCGCGATCCAATGCTGGCCGCAGCTATTCGGGCACCCGGTGATGTGCAACTTGAGCTGCTCCTGAAATCCCGGCAAGCGCTGATCGAGTTCCTCCGTAAGCCAGCGCGCGAAGCTCTTCGTCTCCGTCAGCGCCAGCTTGCAAAATTCCGAACCCGTGCAGGCAACCGTTCCACGCGCAAAAGCGGAAGCGCGCACCGGCAAGCCGACCGCGGTTAGCTCGCCCGCCACTCTCGATGCATGCTGATTAGGAACGTTCACGATCAGCAGGTTCTGCATGATCGTGTTCCGGAGATGCCCGTCAGCGTAACGGTCGGAGAGATCCGCGGCCGTGCGCAACTGGTCCGGTGTTATTCGCCCACGCAGTACGTTCGCGCCAACGTATGAAAATCCCGGCTGCCTCTGCGCGTGAATGCCAACGTGATCGCGATGAATGTCCGAGGGAAGCTCTTCCGGCTCGGCAGGATCGAGCGCGAAGCCCAGTCGGTCTTGCAATGCCGCCAGGAACGAGTCCGCCGTCCAGCCATGCTGCAAGAAAAGAAATTTTAGCCGGGCTCGCTCGCGGTTCTGCCGCAGCGCTTCGGATTGACGAAACAGCTCCGCCACTCCGCGTACGACCGGGACCGCCTGCTCCCACCGCACAAAAGCGTTCAAGCGAACGCCGAGATGCGGATCGGTGGAGAGGCCACCAGCCACGCGCAATGAGAAACCGACCTCGTCGCCGTGCAAGCGCTTTCGCGTGACGGCGGTAAGCCCGACATCATTAATCTCCGGATACGTGCACCAGGACCGGCACCCGGTAATGGAAACCTTAAACTTGCGCGGAAGATTGTAGAACTCGGAATTCCCGCCAAGCTGCCCATTCAGCTCCATAGCTATGGGCGAAGCATCGCAATACTCATGCGCGTCAAAACCGGCCAGCGGGCACCCTGTAATATTTCGCACAACATCGCCGCACGCGCCGGTGGTCGACAATCCCACCTTCCAAAGCGTCTCGAGAACGTCCGGCAGCGATTCGATCGTCACCCAATGAAATTGGAAATTCTGCCGCACGGTTATGTCCGCGACGCCGCGAGCGTGGCGCTCGGCGAGGTCGGCAATGGTGCGCGCCTGATGACTACTCAGGAGGCCGTTGGGAATTCGGATGCGCACCATGAAAAACGGCGTCGCTTTGCCTTCGCCATTCTTACCGCCGACCACGCCGGCGCCGTCGCCCTGCGTGTAAACGCCCCACGAACGAAAATACGTGCCCAGCCATTCCGGCGGAATGGAGGCGTGACCCTGCCGCGCAAACGCCCGAATCTCGTCGAAATGCTCCCAGGCATTCTTCTCGCGTTTTAGCCGCTCGACGCGTTGCGCTTTGGTTTCCTTGATATCGCTCATGTTCTGCCCCGAAAAAACGCCCTGAAAAACAAAAAACCCACGTTCGCCTGAACTCTGGCAACGTGGGCTTCGGAACTTGCGCTTACTCTACGTCTAAGTCCGGAAACTCCTCTGGCCAGAGATGATCGTCTTGCGACACGCAGCGTCGCACGCGCAAGAACAACAGATCGTCTGGCAACAGATATTCATTGAGAATAAAGAATACGTTTGGCGGCCTACGAAAGTCAAATCGCCGCCAACGCAAAAAACAAATCCATCCCAACTAAAAAACAGATGCCCCTACTGCGGCTTCTTCGTGGGCGTCGCTGGCTTGGACGCAGCAGCCGGCGTGCTGGTGAGCAGGGTAGCCGACTTGATCGTATCGAGCTTAGGCCAACCTTTATCTACATAAGGCTTTCCCTGCGATTCAATCTTCCCCTGGTCTGGCCCAGCATCGTCGCCATACTGGTCATAGAACATTTGGACGACCTTCATTCCACCATCTTCCACGACGCCAAAAGGCGCAAAGCCCATTTTGTCCAAGCGGGCATTGTCCTGCAGATTGATAAACACCTGTGTCGTGCGCGTGTTCGGCCCGGACGTTGCAAACGTGATGTATCCCTTTTTATTGCTCTGGGTCACAGGGTCGTCCTTAATATCGGTTCCCCTCCACGCCGTAGTGACGGGCGGGTACGCGCTAATCCCAAACTGCGCGACGAAGTTCGGCACCACGCGAAATACGCTGGCGTTGTCATAGAAATGATGCTTGACCAGATTGTAGAACCGATCAGCGCCGAGCGGCGCCCACGCACGAGTGACGTCCAGCGTGAATTCGCCGCGCGTCGTCACAAACTTTACCTTGTATTGCTCCGGAGCCTTGTCCCTCAGCAGCGCCGGACGCAGCAATGCACGGTCGTACGCACGGGCTGTGGAAGGTGCCTTCTTGGTTGTAGTGCCCTGCCCGGCTCCTCCACTTTTTGGGGCTGACTTCTGCGCTGGAGCCTGCGCTTCTGCCGTCGCTGTCGCCAAAATGGCTAGGACTACCCCCGCAAGAAGTACAGCTGCGATTCTCTTTGGTTTGTCACTCGATCTCATTCCTGCGTCCTCTCCTCTATTCTGGTTCTGCTCTTACTTCGCGGAATTCACTTCCCGGCTCACACGCTCGACTTCCGTCATAACCCGCAATGTATTTTCCCCCAAGATCTTGCGCACGTCGTCTTCCGAATAACCCTTGCGAAGCAGTGCCTCGGTAATCTGCGGCAGCTTCGTAGCATCCTCCATCCCGTAAGGCATATTCGCGCCATCGAAGTCGGAGCCGAGTCCGACATGGTCCGCGCCGACAAGCTTAACCGCGTGATCGATATGGTCGATAATTTTCGTGTAGTCCACGCGCGGAAGCTTGCCCTGCTGCACATACTCTCGCGTGATGCGGTCGCCTTCAATCAACTGGCAGCCTTCTTTGTCGCCGCAGCGCTTCTGGACCTCGGCGGCAATCGCTTTCGTGATCTCCGGATTCTTGTCGGAGTTCATAAATTCCTCGCTGAGAAAGCCGACATGGTAGTTGATCTGGATTACTCCCCCTTTTGCCGCCAGATCCTTGATCATCTGATCGGTCATATTGCGTTTGGCATCGCAGATAGCGCGGCAGGAAGAATGTGAGGCGATCAGAGGAGCTTTGCTGACGGCCAGGGCGTCGTAAAAAGTTTTGTCGCTGACGTGGGAAATATCCACCATCACGCCTAGCCGGTTCATCTCGCGAACCACATCTTTGCCAAAGTCCGTCAGCCCGTTGTGTACCGCCGTGTCCGTGGAAGAATCCGCCCATTCGTCATTGCCGCTGTGCGTCAGCGTCATGTAGCGCACTCCGAGCGCAGCGTACGACCGCAGCACACCCAGGTCGCTGGCAATCATGTGTCCGCCTTCGACACCCATCAGCGCCGCAATCTTGCCCTGCTTGCGTGCCTCGCGGACCTCCGCCGCCGTGGTCACGAGCACGATCTCCTGCGGATGCCTGCGCACCTGCTCCCGCACCGCATCGATTTGATCGATCGCGTGGTTAATAGCCTCGGGTCCCGTGATTTTGCTGGGAATCCAGATCGAAAAGAAAATCGCGCCGAGCCCGCCTTCTTTCATCCGAGGAATATCAATGCTCCCTGTTGCACTACGCGTGCCGAGGTCAAAGTCGCCGTCGAGAAAGCGCTGCGTCGTATCGTCGTGCGTATCGACCACAATCGACGCAAAATGCAGTTTGCGCGCACGGGCGGTAATATCATCCGTCCTCGGCATCGCGATCACAAGCACGCCCCCGCCAACGCACAACAGCGCAACACCAGCAGCAATGTTTCGCAGCATTTCACCTCGCTGACTTCCCCCGAATAGATGTGCAACCTGCAACTCGCGAATCCAGAGACTCGGTCTCCTCCACTACACGCGGCCAGCGCCGAGCCCATTGCAGATGTGCGAGAGAGTTTACCCTACCAGCCAGCCGAACAGAGCCTGTTTCCACGCCTGCCGATTAATTTCCGCCAGCGATTCCGTTAAGGGAATTTCTTTTGGGCACGCCTTCACACAATTTTGCGCGTTGGCGCAGTCCTCAATGCCGCCATGTCCCATGACCGCTTGAATGCGCTCCTTCGCGTGCATCGCGCCCGTGGGATGCATGTTGAACAATCGCACCTGGCTAAAGATCGCCGCGCCGATAAAATTGTTGTGTTCGTTGACCTGCGGACAAACCTCCAGGCAGTTCCCGCAGGTAATGCAGCGCGAGAGCGGATAAGCCTTCTCCTGCACTTCGGGCGCAATGCGCGGACCTTCCCCCAGATTGTAGGTACCGTCGATGGGAATCCATGCCTTCACCCGTTTCAGGCTCTCAAACATAAACTGGCGATCGACGGTTAGATCGCGCACCACCGGAAATTTCGAAAGCGGCTCAATCCGAATAGGCTGCTCCAATTGATCAACCAGTGCGGAGCAGGCCATGCGCGCCTTGCCATTGATGACCATCGCGCACGAGCCGCACACCTCTTCTAAGCAATTCGAATCATACGAGACCGGGGTTGTCTGCTTGCCTTCGCGCGTCACGGGATTCTCCGCAATGTCGCGAAGACAAATAATCACATTCATTGACGGCCGCCACGGCAGCGCAAACTCTTCCCATCGCGCTGGCTCTTTCGGGCTCGCCTGCCGCTTTACCTTGACGATGACCTTTTTGCCTTCTGGCATCTCAAACCTCGACTTCGACTAACCCGCGCCTTAAGTCGCGCGTCTCATTTCGCCGCGTCATATCTCCGGGGCCTGGGAGGAATCTGCGAAATATCCACCGGCTCATAGGTAAGCTGTATATCGTTGTTCACCCACTTCGCGCGTGTGGTCTTGAGCCAATTGCTGTCGTCCCGGTCCGGGAAATCCGGCTTATAGTGTGCACCACGAGACTCATTCCGGCACAAAGCGCCAACGGTGATCACGCGCGCCAGAACAAGCATATTGCCAAGCTCTCTCGCAAAATTCAGCGTCTGATTCGACCAGACTGTGCGGTCGCTCAAATTGATTTTCGCGTACCGCGCCCCCAAGTCATTGATCCTAACCTGCGCGTTTTCCAGATTTTTGTTGATGCGCGTTACGGTAACGTGCTCCGTCATGATCTCGCCAAGTTCTTTCCAAATAGTGATCGGATTCTCAGATCCCTGCTGCGAGATCAGCGCCTGATTCATTTCCTCTTGACGCTTCTGCTCCCGGGAAAAAACGCTCAAGTCCGTTGCCTCCGCGCCCCTCTCAAGACTCCGCGCATACTTCACGGCCGCAGGTCCCGCGATCCCGCCTCCAAAAATGCATGAGACTAACGAATTCGCCCCCAAGCGGTTGGCCCCGTGGTACTGATATTCGCATTCGCCCGCAGCGTAAATTCCTGGCACATTTGTCGCCTGGTCCTGATCGTTCACCCACAAGCCGCCCATCGTGTAGTGCATCGCCGGAAAAACCTTCATCGGCTCTTCCCGAGGGTCGACGCCTAAAAACTTCTCGTAAATCTCCAGAATGCCTTCCAGCTTCCGATCTAGCGTCTCGCGCGGAATGTGCGTCACGTCGAGATACACCGCCGCTTGCCCACCAATCCCGAGCTTCTCCTGATACACAATGCGATGAATCGCGCGCGTGGCGATATCACGCGGCACCAAGTTTCCGTACTTCGGATACCACTCCTCAAGAAAATAAAATCGCTCGGCCCCGGGAATGCTCTTCGCGGCGCGCTTCTCCGCAGGATTTCGCGGCACCCAAACGCGCCCACCTTCCCCGCGGGCGGACTCACTCATCAAGCGCAGCTTGTCTTCGCCTGGAATCGCCGTCGGATGCACCTGAATGAATTCGCCGTTGGCGTAATCAACGCCCTGCTGAAACAGCGCGGATTGTGCCGATCCGGTGCAAACCACGGAATTCGTCGAGCGCCCAAAAATAGCGCCAATCCCGCCAGTACAAAAAATTACCGCGTCCGCAGGAAACGTCTTCACTTCCATCGACCGCAAGTCCATCGCGCAAATACCGCGCCCAACACCCGTATCATCAATAACCGCCGACAAGAACGTCCAACCTTCGCGCTTATTTACCCTGCCTTCGGATTCGTGCCGCCTCACCTGCTCATCCAGCGCATAGAGCAGTTGCTGACCCGTCGTCGCGCCGGCAAAAGCCGTCCGATGGTAAAGGGTCCCACCAAATCGCCGGTAATCCAGCAACCCTTCCGGCGTGCGATTGAACGTAACACCCATACGATCCAGCAAATCGATAATTCCCGGCGCCGCCTCGCACATGCGCTTCACCAACGGTTGGTTCGCGAGAAAATCGCCGCCGTAAATCGTGTCGTCAAAGTGCTTCTGCGTCGTGTCGCCTTCGCCCTTTTGGTTTTTTGCTGCGTTGATTCCGCCTTGCGCGCAAACCGAATGTGACCGCTTCACCGGCACGATCGAAAAAAGCTCCACCGGCACACCAGCTTCGGCCACACGAATCGTGGCCATCAGGCCGGCCAGTCCTCCGCCGACTACGATGATTTTTGGCTGTCTCATTTCTGCGTTAAGTACGAAGCGAAGGGATGCCAGTTGTAGCGAAAGCTCACAACAATCAAAACACCCACAACACTAAAGACCACGCCGACCGCCGCCCCCAACTGCCCTGCCGCACGCTGAGCCCGCGCCGTGGCCGCCAATCCCCACTTGCACAGAAAATTCCAAATGCCCGCGCCCAGATGAAACGACGTCGCCACAACTCCCACCATCATGAAGGCGAACGCCCATGGGTTCCGCATCTGCTGCGCCACTTCGGCATAAGTCGACATCCCGTGAGTCAGCCACCGCTGCGTGTAAACGTGCCACCCAATATAGACAAACGCGATCAGCCCCGTGTAGCGCTGAAACGTATACAGCCAATTCTTCATCCATGGATATTGCGTGACGTTCGACTCGCCGCGCAGCCAGATATAAATCCCATACCCGCCGTGAAAAAGAATCGGCAAGAAAATGAAAGCCCATTCGGCGAAAACGCGAAATGGAATGGTCTGCAATTCTTGCGAGGTTTCGTTGTATCTCGGCGCGCTCACCAGCGCGGAGCTGTTGGACCAAAAATGTTCCGCTAAAAACGCGCCTACCGGAACAATGCCACTTAAGGAATGCAGTTTGCGAAGGAGGTAACTGGTTTCAGGCCGGGTTGCCGTGGCAGACATGCCCTCTCCGCCGCGTCATTTCTGCACCAAGCTCATGAATCGCGGCAAATTCAGTATAGGGAGTTGCCGAAAACGATGCAAGGTGACACAAATTCGTTCGAATCTTGTGAACTCTTCGCAATCTTCGCCACTTACGCATTAAGCCCGCCGAGTTTCGGTTTTACATGCTGGGAAACCTCCTGCAAGGCGCGATCGCCGAGTGACTTCTGAGCGCACTCTGCGGCATTTTGCAGTCGAACTCTTCCCTTCATCTTCGGAAATGCGTTGACACTGCAAAACCTTCTTGTTACTTTTCCACAGCACAAAATTTTTCGACGTCACATCTCACGGAGGCACCGCACACCGGCACCATGGCGTTTGTCGCTAAGAAAATATTTCTCACCAAAGGCGTCGGTAAACATCGCGAAAGGCTTTCCAGCTTCGAGCTCGCGCTTCGAAACGCGGGCATTGCAGCATGCAATATCGTGCGTGTCTCTTCGATCTTCCCGCCCAATTGCAAACTGATCTCGCGTAGCGAAGGCTTGAAGCACATCCGGCCCGGTCAGGTCGCATTTACAGTCATCAGCGAAAATTCCACCAAGGAACCACACCGTCTGATCGCCGCCAGCATCGGTCTCGCCCTCCCCAGCGACAAGTCAATGTACGGCTATCTTTCCGAGCACCATTCCTTCGGCGAAACCGAGGAAGTAGCTGGCGAATACGCCGAGGAACTCGCCGCGGAAATGCTCGCGACTACTCTAAACGTGGAATTTGATCCGGATCTCTCCTGGGACGAGAAAAAAGAAGTCTACCGCATCTCCAACAAAATCGTCCGCACCCTCAACGTTACGCAGTCCGCCGTCGGCGACAAGCGCGGCCTCTGGACCACCGTCCTCGGCGCCGCCATTTTGATCGGCGAAGACGACTAAACTCGCCGACTCAGGCTCCTACTTGCAATTCTCGCGCTTGTAAAACCCGATGCGCTCCAGCACCGCTCCGACAATCAGCGGCAGCGCCACCGTCGCATCGTCAAACACTTCCGCAAAACGCCCGCCTTCCTCCGGCGGCACAAACTTGCCCCACGAAACCGCCTCCGTGTAGGTGCTGCCGCTCAACCCGCCCCAGTGCACCGGCTCCGGGCAAATCCGCACGCCGTAGTTATAGCGCTTCAGCGGCAGCTTCCGGTATCCGCGCCGCGCCAGCAGCTCCGCATAAACTCCAAATTGCTGCGACCAGTTTCGCGGCACTCCACCACCAACCGTAAAAATCCCCATGCGCTTCGTTGCCAGCATCGTCCCCGCAAATTTCTCGA
>DATBYP010000198.1:0-3235 GCA_036513675.1 Candidatus Acidiferrum sp. | reverse complement strand
GTGGCGATTGCCGGGGCAGATCAGCACGCGGCCGGCAATCAGCAGGTCGCCGGAGCGCGCTTCGTGTACGTCGAGCGCGCAGCATTCGTCCAAGCGCCGCGCAAACATTTCGGTAAAACCTTCGGGCATGTGCTGCACGATCAGGATGGTGGCGGCAAAGTCCGCAGGAATTTGCGAGAGCACGTACTGCAGTGCGTTGGGGCCGCCGGTCGAAATGCCGATGGCAACGACACGGCTGGGCGGAAGCGTTGCGCGAGCGGGCTTTTTCTGCGGAGGCTTTGTTTCTACCTCCACGCTGGCGCGAATCTTGCGGCCGGAAGCGCGCTTGGCGACCTTGATTTTTTCGATGAGCTCGCCGGCGATGGCATCGAGATGACCGGCGGCGGCGTCTCGCGGCTTGGCAACAAAGTCGATGGCGCCGAGAGCCAGGGCTTTAAACGTGGAGTACGCGCCTTCTTTGGAATGCGTGCTGAAGACAATGACCGGCATGGGTGCGCGGCGCATAATGAGGCGCAGCGCCTCGAGCCCATCCATTCGTGGCATTTCGAGGTCGAGCGTGATTACATCTGGATGAAACTCTTCGATTTTCTTCAACGCGAACGCGCCGTCCATGGCCGTGCCGATGACCTCGATGGACGGATCTCTCTCGAGGATCGTGGGAATGAGCTTCCGCATGAGCGCGGAATCGTCGACGACCAAGACTCGGATGCGCTCGCTCATGCGATAGCTCCTAAAGGAGTTGCACGAGAAAGGCGAGAGAGAACCGCAGGCACATTCAGAATCAAGACGACGGTGCCATCACCCAGGATCGAGGCACCACTTACCAGGTCGCTGGAAATGATTTCGCTGGGAAGCGCCTTGATCACCAGTTCCTCTTCGCCGACCATGCTGTCGACGATGAGACCGAAACGTTTCTCCGCGGCGCCAATCACGATCACGAAACTGCGCTTTTTCTTTTTGCCGTCCGTGGCCGCCACGGCATGAATCTGGCTGAGACTATTCAGGCGAACCAGGGTGAGGATTTGTTCACGGAGGCGCAAAACTTCGCGCTGGTCGACACGATGGATATCGGCATCGGTGATGCGCGTGATTTCGACCACCGAAGATAGAGGAACAGCGAACAGGCGGCCGGCGACGCGGAACAATAAAGTCTGAATACTGGCGAGCGTCAACGGCACGCGCAACTGAATGGTCGTGCCTTTGCCTTTGAGCGAGGAAACGTGAACTGTGCCTTTTAGTTTATCGATCGAGGTGCGGACCACGTCCATCCCGACGCCGCGCCCGGAAACTTCGGTGACTTCCGCCGCGGTGCTGAAGCCGGGCTCGAAGATCAGGTTCATCGCCTCCGAATCAGAAAGGCGCTGAATCTCGTCGGCTTTAACAATTCCCTTTTCAACGGCCTGCTTGCGAATTTGTGTGAGATCGATGCCGTTGCCATCGTCGCGGACTTCGATGACCACTTGCGTGCCTTGATGGTATGCGTTCAGGTAGACCGTGCCGCGAGCCGGCTTTTTCGCGGCGATGCGCTCCTCGGCATCCTCGACGCCGTGATCGACAGCGTTGCGGACGAGGTGCATCAGCGGCTCGGCCAGAGCGTCGAGAATGCTCTTGTCGAGGTCCGTGTTCTGGCCGGAAACCTCGAGAGCGACGTCCTTGCCGCACTGCTTAGCTACGTCGCGCACCATGCGCGGGAACCGGCGAAAGAGCTGCTCGACGGGGACCATGCGAATTTTCAAGACACATTTGTGCAACTCGTCAAGCACACGGGACTGAAACGCGAGCGCATCGGAGAGCTTCGCACGTACTGGATCGCGCGCATGGCGCTGGTCAAGTTCCATGAGGCTGCGATGGAGCATGGACTTACCGATGATCAATTCGCCGACCAGATTCATGACCGCGTCGATGCGAGCGGCGTCTACGCGCAGAGTGCTTTCGGCAACCGTGGCAGCGGCAGAACCCGGCGCTTTCTTGGGCTCAGAGTGCGTGCCGGCGCCAGCGGCTCGAGAGGCAACATCAGCTGCTTGCGCTTCCAACAGGTCACCCAGCAGCTCGTGCTCTGCTGTTTCCGGAGTGGCAGCACGCTCGATGCGTAAATCAGAAACGATGGAAGGAATACGGCAACGCTGCGCGATGTGCGCCTCTGACTGGTGGCTGGCCAGCGCGGCTTCGACAATTTCCAAGGTATCCGCCGCGGAATTGTCTTCTGGACGAAGGGCGATGACCGTGCCACAGGCATGCAAAACATTGCGAATTAACTGCAATGCTGCGGCGTGCATCAGGCTGGCGGGGTCAACGCGCAATGCGACGTTGTACACAGTCTCGCCGCGATGCACTGCTTCGGAAATCATGAGCTGCTCGTATTCCGTCCAGCGAAAGCGCGCGGCGATTCCGCCGGCAGCGGGCACGGTGGGGCCGGAAGTGGCAGGACCGTCAATCAGTGCGCGAATCATGCCGCGCAACGAATCCGCAAGCGGCGGCTCCGCGTTGCGTTGGTACGCAGAAAGCATCGCGCCAAAATTGTCGGCGGCAACTAGAACGACGTCCGCAAGGCGAGAGCCGGCGTTCTTGCCGACTTGCGGGGAGAGCACTTCTTCCAGCTCGTGAGCCAACTCGCTCAATTTATGGAAGCCACACGCGGCAGAGTCCCCCTTGAGCGTGTGCACCGCGCGGCGCACACGGCGAATGACTTGTTCGTCCGAGGGGTTCGCCTCCAGATCAAGTCCCGCTTCATTGAGCGACTGCAACAGCTCATTGGCGCTCTCGAAGAAGAGGGCGCGCAGCTCGGCATTGCGATCTTCGGGAAAAAGGCTCACGTAGTTGCCTCTAGCCGTTGATACGCGGTGCCATTGTTTTCGTGCACCATGCGAAATTTTTGCGTCAACCCGAAGAGACTTTCCGCGTGACCAACAAACAGATAGCCACCGGGATTCAAGCAGTGCCAGAATTTCTCGATCAGGCGCTTCTGCTCTGCTTCATCGAAATAGATCATGACGTTGCGGCACAGGATCATGTCGTTGCGCCGCGGCAAAAATTCCGTCTTCAAGTTGTGAAAGTCGAATTGCACCAGTTCTTTGAGTTGCGGCTTGACTCCGTACTTCTCGCCGGATTTTTCGAAGTATCGCAGCCGGCAGGTGTAGTCCACAGGCTCCATCTGGATTTCGGTGTAGAGGCCTTCCTGACCCGACCGCAGGCTGGCGTAACTGATGTCTGACGCTACGATTTCGAGCTTCCACGG
>DATBYP010000197.1:0-8404 GCA_036513675.1 Candidatus Acidiferrum sp. | reverse complement strand
CCCGCGCGTCAAAACCATCATTCACCAGCAATTTGCTGACTGGTCGCGCAACGGCACTCGAGACGCCGCTTTCGTCGAAGCCGCCCTGCTCGTCGAAGCCGGCTATCACAAAGATCTCGACAGCCTCGTGGTCACCTGGTGCCGCCCGGAGCAGCAACTCGAACGCCTCCGCGCCCGCGGCTCCACTGACGAAGACGCCCGCCAGCGCATAGGCGCACAGCTACCCGCCGCCGAAAAACTCAGCCTCGCCACGGAAACGATCGACTGCTCCGGCTCGCTTGAAGACACCCGCAAACAAGTCGAAGCCCTAGCCTCAAAACTTCGCCGCCCGACCCTAAAATAGCCGTATTTTTTGACAGACTGTCGTTCCGACGAGTGTCGCTTCAAAGCGTCCTATGATTCGCGACGGTTTCGAAAGTAGGGCGGCTCCTTCGCGCCCGCTGAGCCCGCGCCCCTTGCGCCAAATACCGATCCATCCACTCCAAAATCAGCGCGCGCATCTCCGGCAATTCCACGTGCTCGCAATCAAACAGCTCGACGTGGCAGTCTGCCTCTTTGCCGTACTTGCGGTACAGCGGAAGCAAGTAATCGCGAACCTTCTCCACGCCAGCCGCCGGAGTCAACTCATCCCGCCGCCCATTCACGCTGAGATGTGGGCGCGGCACGATCAACTCATTGATCTCCGCTGTCTGGAAATGCTTCAGCAGCGATGGCACGTAGTAGTAGACGCCGTGTCCTTGCAGCCCGTGCGCCTTGATCAGCTCGTCAAAATCAGTAAGGCAGCAAACGTCCATGCACACTTTTACTCGCGGATCGAGCGCCGCGAGCCACCACGCCTTCGTCGAACCCATGGACATCCCCAGCGCTCCAATCCTCTGCGCATCCACATCCGGGCGGCTCGCTAGGTAGTCCATCGCGCGGAATTCATCGAACATCATCATTCCGTACAGGACTTGCCCGTTCCACAGCATCCGCTTGAAGGCATTCTCTTCACCCTGCCGTCCGTTGGCCTCGCGCTTACGCTCGCCAAAGCACCAGCTATCGATAGCCAGCGTGACCAGACCCTTCTCCACGCACACCGGCGCGTACGCCGGCTGCGCGTTTACGCCGCGGAGTAGCTGCTCCTTGCCCAGGTCGTACATTCCACCATGCCAGTGGATGTAAAGCAGTCCCGGCGCGGGCGTTTGCCGCTTGCGGGGAATGAGTAGCAGAGCCGGAACCTGTTCGACGCCGTTCAAATCAAGTACCAGCCGTTCGAGCGTGTAGTCTTCGTATTCCTCTTTGCTCACCACCCTAGCCGGTCCAGGCCGATGCGCCCACGGCAAATCCCCCAGAAGCCCCCGCAGTTCCTTGCGTCGCTTCTCTTGCTGCACCGCAAACATCTCGCTGGATGGCTCAGCCGTCTCACTCCCGACGGCTGAGGTCCCCCGAGCGTTGGTTTTATCAGAGATGGTAGCTGCCGCCGCGACCGGGGTCGCCGCCGAAGCAATGAGCGCCGCCGATTTCTGCAAGAACTCCCGCCTGGTCGAACGCGTATTGGCTGCTTTCACGATTTCTCTCACCCCTAACTCAGTCTCGCCGGACGATGGCACACGACGCCCATGCCGCCACCGCCAATCTTTCTCATTAAAGTATGGGAGACGGCCTGGCCGATTAGCTCGTCGGGCTTCGCCCCGGCGGCGCCATCTTAGGTTGCAGACTCAAGCAGGTCAACAACTGCGAGCAGTTTGCCAGTCACGTCCCCAGCTACACCCGTCATCAGCCCTTCTCCCTCATCCCAGTTGAGTTTTGCCTGTACTATAGGACAGCAGAATCGGGGGTGGCGGACATGATTGCACCACAAAAAGCGAATGGGTTACGCATGCTGTTGGCGTGCGTTGTCATTGTGCTGGGCGCCTACTGGGCTGGAGCGCGCTGGGGCCAGAAACAGCCGATGGGCGTCGCAGCCTTGCAGCACAGCGGAGCCACCGCCAAAGATCTTTCCGTGGCCAACGTCGCGGCTCGCGACGCAGCTCTCACCGATGAGGAAGCCATCAATGTCCGCGTCTATCGCCAGGTTTCGCCCGCGGTGGCCAACATTCTCACCAAAGCCACCGAATACGATTTCTTCATGGACCCCGTTCCCGTCGAAGGCGCCGGCTCCGGCTTCGTGATCGACGACAAAGGCTACATTCTCACTAACTTTCACGTAGTGCAGGAAGCGCAATCGATTGAAGTCGTGCTCGGCGATCAATCGCGCTACCCCGCGAAATTCATCGGTGCTGATCAACGAAATGACGTCGCGCTCGTCAAAATCGAGCCGAAAGGAAAACGCCTCGTCGCGCTATCCCTCGGTGATTCCGCCGCGCTGCAAGTCGGCCAAAAAGTTCTCGCCATCGGTAATCCCTTCGGCTTTCAAAGCACGCTGACCACCGGAGTAGTCAGCGCCATTGGCCGCACCGTGCAAACCAGCCAGACTACTTTCATCGACGAAGCCATTCAGACCGACGCCGCCATCAACCGCGGCAATTCCGGCGGCCCGCTGATCAATTCCCGCGGCGAAGTCATCGGCATCAACTCCGCGATCTACACGCCCACGGGCACCACCGCGGGCATCGGCTTTGCCATTCCGATCAACAGTGCCAAGCGCATCGCGCACGATCTCATGACGGACGGCCGCGTTCACCAGGCTTTCCTCGGTGTGCAGACGATTTCCGTTGCCGGCCAGCTCGCCGAAGCGCTGGATCTTCCCGCCCAAGAAGGTCTCCTAGTGGAATCTGCAACGAAAGGCGGGCCCGCCGCCGCGGCGGGGATTCGCGGCGGTGACCGCGTAGTACGCGCCGGCATGCAACGCATCGCCATCGGCGGCGACCTCATCGTTGCCGTTGACGGCAACAAAGTCGCCAGCCCCTTCGACCTCAACATCCTGCTGAATCGCAAGCGTCCCGGCGACACCGTCACGCTCACGGTCTACCGCGGTGCAAAAAAAATAGACCTGCCCGTAAAGCTCGCCGAGCGCCCCGGCACGTAACGGAAATCTACGATGGAGCTACGCCAAATTCAGCCCGGTATTTCGCGCGCTGTTCCTCCGGCAGAGAAAACCAAGCCTCGGCAATATCCCGCACACGTTCCAATTCCCGCTGCATCTCCGCGTGTTTGGCTTCGAGCATCTGCTGATCCGCGTCGGCCGGCACGTAAATCGGCGGAGCAAATAAAATCACTGCGCGAGCAAACGGCATCGGCAACAAAAAATGATCCCAAGTATTCGTGAACGTCTTACCTCGGTCGACGCCAATGTGAAACACCATCACCGGGCAGCCGGTCTTGCGCGCCAGCATCACCGGTCCCGGCTTCGCAACGTACCGCGGCCCGCGCGGCCCATCAATCGTAAACGCGCAGTCCACTCCCTCACCCAAGCGCCGCGCCATCACCGCCAGTCCGCGCAGCCCTCCGCGCGAAGAGCTTCCCTGCGCTGTGCCAAATCCCAGCCACTCAATTACCTTCCGCGTCCATTGCCCATCAAATGCGGTGGTATTCATCACCACCGTGCCGTGATTCCGATGCCACCAAACAATCGGAATAATGACCCGATGCCAAAAAGCCCATATACACCGCTTCCCTGAAGCGTACACGGCCTCCGCGTGCTGCCACCCAAGCACTTCGTAGCGCAGCGTCGGTCCCAACACGCGAATGACGCTGTACACCACCGCGGCAATCAACGGAATCTGTATCCTCCGCGACCACGGCAATTCGGGCAGGCGCGTGTCGTAATGAACGCTGACGAATTCTTGCGCCTCTTTATTGGGTGTGCCGGTGGCTGTGTCGGGCATACTCATCAGCGTATAGTATATGGGCCCCGCTGAATCGCGCTTGATGTGAATCTAAATCCCGTCTTTGGATAAACGATCACAGTGCGTCTAGCTCTCACGATGAATCGCAAGCTGCGGCAAGCCATCCCTGCATTTACTGCCACGGCTTTTCTTTTTGCGGGCGCTGCCCTGCTAATTCCCACGCTCGGCCATACCGACCAGCCTTCGTACGACACCGTCGGCGCCATCGAGGGCGAAGCCATCTCCGTGCAAGGCCCGCTAAACATCGAAGTCGTTCAGGGCCGCACCAGGACCATCCTACGCAGCGGCAGCGACATCCATGTCAATTCCGGGCAGGCGCGCATCGACCTTGTCGAAGGCGGCCAAATCGCTGTCTGCGGCCCCGCGCATTTCTCCGTTCTTAAATCCGTCAACCTGCTCACTGTCGCGCTCGACACCGGCATTATCCACGCTCGCATAGAGCGGCAACCCGCCCTCACCATCTACACCGCGCAAATCCAAGCAAAGCCCTTTGCCATCAGCGACGCGCCGCAGGATGTCCTCGTGGGTTTTGACCAAACCGGTGCCATGTGCCTTCGCGCCGACAGCGGCGCCGTCCGCGTGGAGCAGCAGCTCACCGCGCAGAGTATTGTCGTGCCCCAAGCAGGCGAGGTCCTCATCACTAACGGTCAGCTTGAAACATTGCGCAGCGGCGCTACCCACTGCGCTTGCGAACTGCAGCTCGCGAAAACTCTACCCCCACCACTTGAAGTTAGCCCTGCGGCTAATCCACAAGAAATCAAGGCGAGCAAGAACGCGGCTGCTCCGCGCGACATTCCGAAAGCCGCTCCAAAAGAAACTCCAGCGGAAATCAGCCGCCTCGCCACTCCGCGAGAAATCGAAAAGAGGAAAACCGAGGCTGCGCCGACCGAGACTCCGAAGCCTGCTAAGAAAGAAACTCCAGACGACGGTCCCGTCTATCAGGTCTACATGCCGCCCCTTTCCTACGACGCAACCGCCAAACTGCAGCCCGACAATTTCGATCCTCAGCTCATTGTTCTAGTCCGCCGCGTTCGCGTCCGCCCCACACTGATTTTTCAAGGGCAAGTCAAAGACGCCCCTGTACTCACACAAAATAATCCGCCCGCTGCTCCGCCAAAGACGCTTGCAACGCCGACGCCGCAAAACCAGCAAGCCCAACAGAAAAACCCGCAACCCAACAATTCGATTTTTGCCCGCATCCGCGCCTTCTTCCGCAGCCTTTTCTCTTAGCCACATTTGTTGCAGCGCGCCCGGCAATCTTGATCTTCAAGAGACTCCCAACCCTCGCAACCGACCTGAAGCGCGCAATCGGCAGATAACCCGTAATTGACTTGCTTCTACGCGACAACTAACATCCTTGCTTACTGGGCGTGCCCGCCATGGTTGGCCGAACTATTTCTCATTATCGAATCCTGGAGAAGCTCGGTACCGGCGGCATGGGCGTGGTCTACAAGGCCGAGGATCTCGAACTTGGCCGGTTCATCGGTCTGAAATTTCTTCCCGAACAGTTTGCTCGCGACCCTCAAGCCACCGAGCGCTTTCGCCGCGAAGCCCGCGCGGCGTCCGCGTTGAATCACCCAAACATTTGCACGATCTACGAAATTGGCGAGGTCAACGGCCAGTACTTCCTAGCCATGGAGCTCCTCGAAGGGCGAACACTTCGCGATCACATCGGCGGCAGCGCCCTGGAACCGGGTGAATTGCTCGACCTCGCCATTCAGATCGCCGACGGCCTCGACGCGGCCCACAGTCAGGGCATCATCCACCGCGACATCAAGCCCGGCAATATTTTCGTCACTCGTCGCGGTCACATCAAGATTCTTGACTTTGGTCTCGCCAAAGTGACCTACGAGCACTATCGAGTCCCCGAAGCCGTTGGCGTATCCGCGCTTCCCACGGCCGCCGGCGTCACCCAAGACATCCTGACCACTCCGGGCGTCGCCGTGGGCACAATTGCTTACATGTCGCCCGAGCAGGCGCGAGGCGAGCCGCTCGACGCACGCACTGACGTTTTCAGCTTTGGCACGGTCCTCTACGAAATGGCGAGCGGAAAACGGCCATTTCCTGGCGAGACTTCAGCCGTAGTTTCTGATTCCATTTTGCACGCTACGCCTCCGCCGCCTTCTCATTTCAACCCGCAACTTCCCACCGAGCTTGATCGCATCATCCGCAAAGCCTTGGAAAAAGATCGCGGCAAACGTTTCGCCTCCGCCTCGGACATGCGAACGGAATTCCAAGAACTCCGGGAGCGGCGCCTAATCGAATCAAGTGCTGGGATGCCCATCGTGAGAGTCGTGCGTAAGCCGTCCTTTATCGCCGGCATGCTAATCGTTCTCGTCCTTGCGAGCGTTTCGGCTGGTCTGATTCTTCGACACTACTCCCGCATCAAGTGGATCGAAGAAAGAGCGTTGCCCGAAATCCGGCAACTCGCAATGGAGCGCAAAGGAATTGCTGCCTACCGGCTCATTCAGCAGGCCGAACGCTATGCTCCCGGGAGTCCTGCACTCACGAAATTGAAAGCAGGAACGCTGTGGCCCAATGGGGTTCTCTCGACTCCCCCCGGCGCTGATGTTTACGTCCGGGATTACAGCGATATCCACGGTCCATGGGAGTATCTGGGAAAAACTCCTCTACAAGGCAATCGCCTGCCTCACGCCTTTTATGCGTTTCGATTAAGCAAGGACAGGTACGAAACAGCGGAGGTCACCGGCACGGCCCTCGAGGGCTCGCCCGTCAACGTTATTTTGGACCCGATAGGAAGCCTCCCGCCCGGAATGGTGCACGTCGCCGCTGGCCGAGTGGACCCAACCGGTCACTTCGAAGTGAAGCTGGACGATTTTCTGATAGATAAATTCGAGGTCACCAACCGCGAATACAAGAAATTTGTGGACGCGGGTGGCTACCGGGAAACCAAGTACTGGAAATTTCCTTTTGTTAAGGAAAACCGCACACTCGGCTTCGGCGAAGCCATGCTTCTCTTTCGCGATAAAACGGATCGCCCCGGCCCCTCCACCTGGGAACTGGGGAGCTACACGCCAGGCCAGGATGATTATCCCGTCAGCGGATTGAGCTGGTACGAAGCCGCGGCGTTCGCGCAGTTCACCGGGAAGAGTCTCCCCACAGTATTTCATTGGCACCGCGCCGCAGATATGGGGCGCTTCTCGGACATTCTTCAGGTGAGTAATTTTTCCGCGAAAGGGCCGGCGCCAGTAGGAAGCTACTCCGGCCTCGGACCCTTTGGCACCTACGACATGGCGGGAAACGTGAAAGAGTGGTGCCTCAACTCTGCAGAAGACCGTAAGTACATTCTTGGCGGCGCTTCCACCGATGTTCCGTATATGTACAGCCAGCCCGACGCACGGCTGCCGTTCGAACGCCTGGCGACACACGGCGTGCGCCTTGTCAAATACCTTCACGCGGACGCACTGCCCGAAACTCTCACCGCGCCTATCTCTTTTAAGACGGCGGACTACCGCAACATGAAACCGGTCCCGGACTCAGTCTTTCACATCTATGAAGGCCTTTATTCCTACGACAGGACGCCGCTCGAGGCTAAGGTCGAATCAGAGGACGACAGCTCGCCGTACTGGCGGCGGCAGCGGATTACCTTCCGTGCGGCCTACGACAATGAGAACGTAATCGCCTACCTCTTCCTGCCCAAGAATGGCTCTCCACCGTACCAAACCGTCGTTTACTTTCCGCACGGCGGCGCCCAGATGTTTCATACGGTGGAAGACACGCAATTGTCTTTGATCGATTTTATGGTGAAGAGCGGACGCGCCTTGTTGTTCCCCATCTACAAGGATACTTATGAGCGGCTGGGTACTCCCCCTGATTCCGGCACAAATGCGGAACGAGACGAAACCATCCAGCAAGCAAAAGACTTACGCCGTTCGGTCGACTACCTGGAAACTCGCCCCGATATCGATAGGGCGCGCCTTGCGTACTACGGCATCAGTTGGGGCGCGGTTGAGGGCCCTATCATGCTCGCTGTCGAGAACCGCTTCAAAGCTGCTGTGTTCGCTGCTGGAGGTTGCGACAGCGAAAAAGTGCTTCCGGAAGTGGACCCTATGAATTTTGCACCGCGCGTGAAGATCCCCGTGCTCATGGTAAACGGCCGGTACGATTTTGTTATCCCGCTAGAAACCTGCCAGGAGCCGCTGTTCCGTTTATTGGGCGTTCCTTCTCAGGATAAGCGGCATGTCCTGTTCGACACCGGGCACGCTCCTCCTCAATTACCCGTAATGAAAGAAACGCTGAACTGGCTGGATCGCTACCTTGGCCCGGTGAAGTAAATCAGGATTCTCTACCTGCAAGTTGATAAGCATGCCGGAACTGCCGGATATCGCCGCCTACATCAGTGCGCTCGAGCCGCGAATCGTCGCGCAGCCGATCGAGCGAGTGCGGCTGGCAAATCCTTTTCTGCTTCGAACCGCACAACCGCCGGTTAGCGATGTCGAGGGCCGCGTCGTGCGCGAACTGCGGCGAGTCGGCAAGCGTATCGCGATCGGAGTCGAAGGCGACCTCTGGCTGGTGCTGCACTTGATGATTGCCGGCCGGTTGCACTGGAAAAC
>DATBYP010000196.1:0-8196 GCA_036513675.1 Candidatus Acidiferrum sp. | reverse complement strand
TTCGAGCTGCTTGAGCAGCGCCGGATCGACTTTCTTTTCACCAAGGAAGATCGTGTCGACGGTTTCCGACAGCGCCGCCTTAGTCTTGCTGACGGAAGCCTTGAGCTTCTCCGCCAGCGTCGGTTCCGGTTTGCCAAAAAGGGAAATCATCAGATTACCCGCTCAATTAGAGCGCACGAGAAAAGTGTAACAGAACTAGCTGGGTGAACCCGTTCTGGAAGGCTCAGCAAGGCCGAGTTAAGCTAAGGATCGACAATCACTGGCCTCGTTCGTCGCTTTGTTTTTTCTAGTGGAAGGACTGTTAGGATCTGAGTGTTGCGGTCGTACTCCGCCACGTAGGCCTTACCCCATGACCCAATGCTCTCAGAGAATTCGGTCTTGTATCCGGCAAACTTTGGATCGGAAAAGAAGCTCGCTGACCAACTGCCTCGCCATGAGGGTACGCAGTCGGCTATCGCTTTATCAATCCTCTTCAGAAAAGAATCGACTTTTCTTCGCGACGCGACCTTTGCCTCGGTACCTTCCAGGAATAGTCTTTTGTTCTGTGTGTCGACGCGAATGAATCGAAAATCTTCGGGAAGGGAGCATTTGAATTCTGTGTTGGTCTTTCGCGGGTTCTGACCGTTGGATCGGGTCTCCGAAAAGCCGCAGGGTGTCAGTGCAAACGCCGCTACCATCGCCGCAAGGGGAATACGGCGGAATCGCAAGCTCACACCTGAACTTCGACGGCGCTGAGGCGGAGTTTGCCGGCGGTGACGGTAGCTTCGAGGGCATTGACCACGACGGTGTCGAACTTGCTGCCCGCCAGCGCTTTGATTTTGCCGAGCGCATAATCGAGATCCATCGCGGATTGATACGGACGATTGGTGGTCATAGCGTCAAGCGTGTCGGCCACACCGATGATGCGCGCCATCAGCGGAATCTGTGGGCCTTGCAAACCGTAAGGATAGCCGCGGCCATCCATGTGTTCGTGGTGCAACTCGATACCGGGCAACATGTTCTTGAGCTGCGAGACCGGGCGCATGATGTTCGCCCCTTTCACAGTATGCTGCTTCATCAGGTCAAACTCTTCCGGAGTCAGCGCGCCGGGCTTCTTCAGCACGCGGTCCTCGACACCAATTTTGCCCACGTCGTGCAGTAGCGCGGAGATACGCAGCGTATCCAAATCCTCGGGTTTTAAGCCGAGCTCGCGTCCGATAAGCGTGGAATACTTCGCCACGCGGCCAGAGTGGCCGCGCGTGTAAGGATCCTTTTCGTCGATCGCCGCGGCAAGCATACGGATGGAACCGACGAACAACTCGCGGTTTTCTTCCGCGGACTCCTTCAGCCGCTCGATGTACTCTTCGATGTCGCCGGCCATCTTGTTGAAGTTTTCGGCCAGCTCGCTGATTTCCGAAGCGCCCCGCACCGGCGAGCGTTGGTGGAACTCGCCGCGGCTGATGGCGCGTGTGGACGCGGCAAGGCCACGAATCGGTCCGCTGATTCCAACAGCAAAGAAGTAACCAACCAGCACGGCGGCAAGAACCACGATGCTAACGAACGCGAGAGCTTGACGGTTGAGTTCGGTAACGCCCGCGTCGTCGCGCGCCTGATCGAGGCTGCGCTGCGCAACCACCGCCCAATTCAGCTCTGGCAAAGTGCTAAACGTGCCGACCATCTCCACGGTGCGTCCCTTCACTTGCTGCGTGAAGCGAACGGTTTCCGTGTTCCGCAGCTCTTGCGGCAGCGCACGGATCTGCTTGACCAGGTCGGAATTGCTGCTCAAGTCCGTGCCAGGAAAGAAATTTTTCGTGTCGGGATGCGCCACGATGTGTCCGAAGTGATCGATGACAAACACCGTGCGCCCGCGGACGCTGGCGTCTTGCAGGCGGCGCAGAACCGGATCCAAGGAAACGACTGCCGCCAGCATGCCCGTAAAGTTTCCATTGATGTCTTTGAGCGGCAGGGCCACGACAAACGCGGGGCGATCATCCGGCGCGAGCGCCAGCGGATCGCTGCGGAACTCTCCGGATTGCTGCATGCACCACACAAATGCGCGCTGCAGCGCCTTGGCCACGAACGGATCCTGGTCGGCTCGGAAATTTCCCTGCGAAGCCACCGTGCCTTTGCGGGATTTCCCCACAGCCGTGAGATACAGAAATGTGTTGTTGCTGTCGGCGAAACTCTCGAGCACGCGTGTGACTTTGGGCTCGGCGACCGGATCTTCCACGTTGTCGCTAACATTCATCAGCTCGAGAATTCGACGCTGGCTGACGAGCTGCTGCGTCATGTTAGCTTCGAAAAACTGGATTTCCTGCGTCAGCGACCGCGTAAGGTCGGTCTGCTGCACGCGCTCGGTGTCGACCAGCTTGTCCTGGCTGAGCTGCAGCACTTGCCTGTGGTACAGCCCGATCGGAAACGCGCTGACCAGCAGCAAAGCACCTAAAACAAGCCAAAGAATGCGCACTCGCCCAGCGCGCATACGCGCCCAGGAGGCTCGGAAGTTGACGGTAATCGGCTGCTTGGCGGACATTGCCTTGGGATCAATCTTAAGTGATTCCAGCAGGCTTCCGGGGAAATGCGGGCGGCTGCGACGCGGACTTGCAACTGGAACCTTCGTACTATCAAGCCGCTTTCTGCCGTCGCTGTCAGGTTGCCGCAAACTGCCCGATTGGCTGATTATTCGGGCCGTTGTGGGCGGTCCATGATGTCGCGAATGGCTTCGCGCGGCGGCTTGCCCTGATGCAGGATAGCGTCCACTTGTTCAGTGATGGGCATCTCGACTTTGGCTTCGCGGGCCAGAACGAGGAGCGCGGCCGTGGTGCCAACGCCCTCGGCAATCATGCGCGTGCCCGCCAGGATCTCGCTCAGCGCGCGGCCTTTGCCCAACTCGATGCCAACGTGGCGATTGCGGCTCAGCGCCCCTGTGCAGGTGAGCACCAAGTCGCCGAGACCGGCAAGCCCCGTCAGCGTTTCTGCTTGCGCGCCCAAAGCTACAGCAAGACGACACATTTCGGCCAAGCCGCGGGTGATCAGCGCCGCGAGCGGGTTCGCCCCGAGGCCGAGTCCCTGGCAAACGCCTCCCGCAATGGCGATCACATTTTTCATCGCGCCAGCCAGCTCGACGCCAAGCACATCATCATTCGTATACACGCGGAAGTTCGGCGCCGCGAATTCTTCCTGCAGCTCCTCTAAGAGCGGCCTGTAGCGCCGGACTTTCCACGTCAGCTGAAGCCTTTGGCTCTGAGAAGCCAGAACCACCGCCGTCGGCTCGCCCCGGGCGGCCTCGGCGGCAAAGGACGGCCCCGAAAGCACGGCGAGAGAGCCGGCGAATTCCGGCGGCAGGACCTGGGCGACGACTTCGCTGATGCGAAGGTGGGTCGTAGGCTCAAGGCCCTTGGTTGCGCTCACGATTACGATCGATTTCGCCGCCAGGGAGGTTATTTCGGACCCGGAGGTGCGAATCCACCCATCGAAAAAGGGCAAAACTTCCGTATAAACGCGGCGGGCGTGAGCCGCGGGCATCGCGCCAAGAATGATGGTGGCGTTCGCCAGCACTTCATCGAGGCTGTGCGAGACGCGAACCTCGGCGGGTAGGCGGTGGCCTGGAAGATAAATTTTGTTTTCGCGTTCACGTTGTATGGATTCCGCGAGCGCCGGATCATGAACCCATAGCGAAATGTCGTGCTTGCGTCGCGCGCGAGATAGCACGATAGCGAGTGCCGTACCCCAGCTTCCGCCGCCAAGAATGGCAATCCTGCTCACTCGGCGCCGCTCTTTTTGCCGAACGAAAATTTTGTCTCTTCGCCCTGCGCCAACCGCTGAATGTTGGCGTCGTGCTTGTAAACAATGATCGCCGCTGCAGCAAGCGCGCCAAAGGTGACGATCAGCGGCGGCGCATGATGCGGCGCCCACAGAAAATAGATCAGCAGCGGCATAGCGGCAGCCGCTGAGATAGACGCGAGCGAAACATACCGCCAGAAAAAGAGCACGAGCAGGAACAGAATCACGGAGCCGAGAAGCGCGGGAGGGCAAAGCACAAAGAACGCGCCCGCCGCCGTAGCCACTCCTTTTCCGCCGCGAAACTTTAGCCAAACCGGAAAACAATGCCCGAGGAGCGCGGCCAGCGCCGCAATCATCATCCACGTCGCGCTTCCGTTGCTGACGCGTCCGGCGAGCCAGACCGGCACCGCGCCCTTCGCAACATCGAAGAGCAGCGTGAGCACTGCGGGCAGCGGGCCGGCGACGCGCGCCACGTTCGTTGCCCCGATATTGCCACTACCGGATTTGCGCACGTCGCCGCCGCTGAAAAGCCAAGTGAACACTAAACCAAAGGGAATCGACCCGAGCAGATACGCGGCGACAGCAATGAGCGGTGGCAGTGAATTTTCCATGATCCGCGGCCTAAGCCGTCGTGTGCGCAAAAGAGAAGGATGACAGGCGCGTGTATTCCGCGCCAGTGGGCCGCGTCTTACTCTCAAACAGATGAAATTCTCCGGAGCGGACGCAGCCGAACTCGCGCGCCGCATTTTCTCGAACAGCCGCACGAAGTCTCTCGGAAATTCCGGGTGGATCGAATCGAGCAAGCGTGAGGTGCGGCGCGAACTCCCGCGTTTCGCGAGGAATCCCCAGCTTTTCAAGCCGTGCGTCGATTTCGCTGGCAAGCTCGGCCAGATTCGCCGAAGCCTCAATACCCGCCCATAAAACCCGAGGGCGTTTTTCGTTGGGGAAAAATCCTAGTCCGCGAAAGCGCAACTCAACAGGTCCGTTGCAGTGAACTTCAACAAACGCGGCGCGAATCGCGTCGACCTTGCCGGCGTCCACATGACCGATGAATTTCAGCGTCACATGAAGATTTTCAGGCCGCACCCAGCGCGCCTTATTTTTCAACGACGTGGCATCCGGCGCGCGCAATTCGTTAATCAAGGCCGCGAAATTGTCTCGCACCGCGGCAGGAATCTCCAGCGCAACGAACAGGCGCACGACTTAGCCCCTTTTTGCGGAAGATATTGCGGCGTTTTGGCCAGCATACAGAAAGTGTACCCGCACCAGGTCGAGCGCAATCTGCGAGGCTTGCCAGCGTATCGATTCACGATCGCCGGGAAAGCGCGCTCCGCGTTCCTTGATTCCCGCCGCGTGCGAGATAGCCACGTGAACGGTGCCCACCGGTTTCTCGTCGGAGCCGCCGCCCGGCCCGGCGATCCCCGTGATTCCAATGCCCAGCGTGCTTCCGACACGCCGGCGAATCCCTTCCGCGAGCGCCACGGCCACTTCCGGACTCACTGCCCCTTTGGCCGCAATCATTTCCCCGGGCACGTCGGCCCATGCCGTCTTCAGTTCGTTGCTGTAACACACCACGCCCCCGAGAAAATAGGACGAGCTGCCTGCAATGCTGGTGAGCCGCTGCGCGAGCAGCCCTCCCGTGCAGCTTTCCGCGGCCGCGATGGTCGCATTATTGAGCGTCAACTGCTCGGCGACCACTTCCTCCATCGAGCGGCCATCCTGGCTGAAGATGCGATCGGCCAGCGCAATCTCGAATCCCTGCACAATCTCATCCAGAATTCTCTTAGCGTGCCCCGCGTCGTCGGTCCAGAAGCGTAAATGAATTTGTGTCTCGCCCGGCGCCGCAAGAATCGTGGTTTGCACTTCGGGGAAGCGCTTGTAAATCGGCAGGATGCGCTGCTCCACATGCGATTCGCCAAGGCCGGTGACGCGCAGCTCGCGGCTGTGCATGCGCACGCCGGAGACCCGGCGCTGAAGCCGCGGCAAAACCTGCTCGCGAAAAAGCGGTTTCAGCTCGCGAGGTGGGCCAGGCAGCAGCACGACAGCCCGGCCGGAGTCTTCCAGCCACAAACCCGGCGCGGTGCCTCGCGGATTCTCGAGTATCTCCGCGCCCTCCGGCACCATCGCCTGGCGCACGTTCACTTCCGGCATTTCCCGGCCCAGGCTGCGGAAGCGTCCTTCGATATAGCGCAGAATCGCGTCGTTGCGCCGCAGCTTGCGGCCCAGCAGATCGGCAACCGTCTCCCGCGTTAGGTCATCCTCGGTGGGTCCAAGTCCGCCGCAGGAGATGATCAGTGGCACACGATTCAGCGCGTCGCGAAACGCCTCCGCAAGCAAATCGCGATTATCACCGACAACCGTCTTCCGCAACACTTCAATACCAATGGCATTCAGCTCCTCCGTGAGGAAGAGCGAGTTCGTGTCCAAGCGGTCCGGCGTGAGCAGTTCCGAGCCAACCGCAATGATCTCCGCTTTCATTCTGTTAATTACCCGACCAACGGGAGCCCGCGCACGTCCCAGTCGAGCGTGAACAGCGCATTGACGGTGGTGAGGATGGCGCGTCCCGACGGCTGCAATGCAAGCCCTACCAAACCCGAGCCGCTCAATACCGTTTCCGCGTGACCCTGTGGGGTCAGCCTCACAATTCCGCGGCGCCCGCCGTGCGAAGCCGCAACGTAAAGATTCGAGTCGCGGTCAAAAGCCAATCCCTGCGGACGTCCGAGCCCGCGATAAAATATCGAGACATCGCCGCCCTGCGTGATGCGATAAACGCGGTCATAGCTCGAAGTCGTGGGACCGGTAACGTAAAGATCCCCGCTCGGGTGAAACGCCAGGTGATAAGCAGCGAGCGAGGGCTCCAGCGTGGCGAAAACGAAAATCTCGCGGCTCGGGCTAATCTTAAAAATCGTACCGCTGCGGTCGCCGACGTAGAGATTCTCTGAATGGTCAAACGCGATGCCGGTGGCGATCCCCATGCCCTCAACCCACTGCTCAGCACGGCCCTCCGGCGTAACGCGATGGATTGTGCCGTCATGGCGGCAAGAAACAAAGAGATTGCCCGCGCGATCAACCGCCAAGCCGGATGGATTAATCAACGACGTGACGAACGGTTTGACGCTGTAGTTCGACGTGATTTTATAAAGCGAAACCGGAACCCGCTGGCCCCGCGGCCCGCTAAACGTCACATAAATATTTCCGTTCGCATCCACCGCTGGATTCGCAACCGGGTGCAGGTTGTCCGCAATCTGCACGGCGATGGACACAGGATGCGGCGGGCTTTCACTCTGCGCCGTAGCCACGCGCACCGTGCCTCCGCTGGCGTTATCCGGCACCCGCGCAATCAGCCGATTATCCGTGGCGAGGACTAAGCTCGCCTCGGCCTCGCCGAAATGCACAACCGGCCGTGCGCCATTGCGCGAAGCAAAGCCGCTGCCGTGAATGGCGATTTCGCCGCCCGGAATGGCCGCGCCGGGCGCGACTCTATCGATACGGGGAAACCCGTTTTTTTCCGCCGTCGAGCCGAAGCCGAATTTCATACCAGATTAAAGTGTAACGCGAGGCGCAAAAGAATTGCAGCGTAGACGCCGGCCATCCAGTCATCGGCCATGACGCCCCAGCCGCCCGGAAGCCATTCCAATCGCCGCACCGGAAAAGGCTTCCAGATGTCGAACACCCGAAAAAGTATAAAGCCCAACAGCAGGTATCTCCAATTGACGAGGCTTAGCGCGAAGAAAACCGCATAGCCGGAGAAATCAAAATGTTCCGAAAGATGCGGCAATGCAATTGGGATTAGTGGCAGCAGCAGTGTCAAGTGCTGACCAGCGACTTCGTCGATCACGATGTACTGGGGATCTTTCTCGCCCGAGTATTCGACGACGCGCGCGCAGCTCCATACCCCGATAGCGCCAAGGATCACGAGCAGCAGCAGCGCGCAAAGCAGCGGCAGCGCCAGGACGGTGTCGTGAATATCGCTGCCCGGCACCAGGAAATGCCGGTCCGCAAACATCGCTTCGGAAAGAGGATGCCGCGAAAACCAGCCGGTGACGGACACGGGATGCAGAAAGAAAATCGCGGACACTACGATGGTCGCCACACCCACCAACGACCCGTATGTCCCCGGTGAAGGCCGCAGGTATCCCACGCCAAGCGCGGTGGCGATCGCGTAGGCCAGCCGCGGCTTGTTTCTCGGCGGCGCAGGGTGGGGCGATGCGTCAGTGTTTGGTGTCATCCGGCTCGAGTGAATCGCTTGGCTCGTCGTCATCTTCGCTGAAAATGGGCTCAGAAACGACATATTTCTCGGCCGCCCAGTTGCCCAGGTCTTGCAGCTTGCAGCGTTCGCTGCAAAAAGGGAATTCGGTGTGGACCCCGGAGTTCGTTGGTTTTTTGCAAATCGGACAGCGGTGTTGCATTTCTCTACTTCTCTTGGATTTTCGC
>DATBYP010000195.1:0-2593 GCA_036513675.1 Candidatus Acidiferrum sp. | reverse complement strand
CGTATTCGCGATCGGTCTTATGGAAGACATTGAAATCGTAGTGGTCGATGGGATGCGCGGCAAACGGCGGTGAATGATTTCGGCGAGGAGGGCACAGCGCAATGAAAGGCAAGAATACACGGGCCGGCTCAGGAGCGCGGGCGAAGGGCAAAACTGACTTTAGACGCTTGCGCGAAATGCACGATGAGGAAATCGACTACTCCGAGATCCCCAAGCTGGATCGATCGTTTTGGAAGAAAGCCAAGCTCACCCTGCCGGAGCCAAAGGACCGCCTGACGATCCGGGTTGACCACGATGTTGTGGAATGGCTCAAGAAGAAGGGCAGCGGCTACCAGACCCGCATCAATGCCATTTTGCGCTCCTACATGAAAGCGCAATCGGATGAAGGCGCGGATCGCCGGACATAAAGGGGGTGTGCCTGCTCATCACGCAGCTTAGTGGTCGATACGTGAGCATCCGCCAGCTGCCGTCCAAATGAGGAGTTTGATGGCCGAAAACCGCAGCCAGGCAGACAAAACCGGCCAAGTTCTTCCCTAGATACCCCCAAACATCTATAACCACCTGAACAAGTTAGCGTTCCCCCGGTCGGCCGAACCACGGAGTGTGGCGATTTTGCCACATGCAGAAGTCTGCCCATCACGGTAAGCTGATACACAACAAAAGACTTACACCATCCCCTTGACACACGAGCAAACAATTCGTGCTGCTGTGACCTGCACAGGAGTGGGTCTCCATAGCGGCGCCCCGGTTAGCCTGCGGATTCGGCCCGCGAGTGCCGGAGCGGGAATCGTATTCCATCGCACCGACCTGGACGGCTTCGCGATCGAAGCCAGCGGACGCAACGTGGCCCGCGTCAGTTACGCCACCAGCCTGATGAAGAAGGGCGTGCTCATCTCCACCACAGAACATCTGCTATCGGCGTTTACCGGCGTCGGCATCGACAACGCCATCGTCGAACTGGACAATCTGGAGTTGCCCATTCTGGATGGCAGCGCCCGTCCGTTTGTCGAAATGATTCAAAAGGCCGGGATTCGGAAGCAGCGCAAAGCCCGCACTTATCTCCGGATCGTGCGCGAGATCGAGTTGCGCGAGGGCGATAAATTCATTGCCGTGTATCCGGCCGACGCCTATTCGGTTTCGTATTCGATCAACTTTCCTCACCCCCTGATCGGCAAGCAGAGCTTCTGCGTGCGGCTGACGAATGGCAGTTACCTGAAAGAGATTGCGCCGGCGCGGACTTTCGGATTTCTGCATGAAGCCGACGCCATGCGGCAGCAGGGACTGATCCGGGGGGCCTCGATCGAGAATGCCATTGTGCTGAACCGCGACGAAGTGCTGAACCCGCCGTTACGTTTTCAGGATGAGTTCGTACGCCATAAAGTTCTGGACCTGATCGGCGACCTAGCGCTGCTCGGGAAACAGATACTGGGATCGGTGGTGGCCGACCGCGCGGGCCACGCCATGCATACGGCGCTGGTGTCGCGCATTCTTCGCGACCGGTCGTATTGGGAAGAAACCGCGCTGGAAGATGAACCTCGAATGCCGGCGCTTGCCTCGGCGGCCAGTCTTAGCGTCTAGCGCTGTGTCCCGTAAGTTTGCCCATGCCAAGCTTTGTACTCCTGAGGCCTGATACCTGACTCCTGACAGCTTTGGCTACCTTCAGTCGGCGGGCTGGGGCACGCTCCACTCGTAAGGCGATGCGCGTTCTGCCAGCAGGCGCTGCAGTTCGGCTTCGGCTTGGGCGCGCACGCTGTCGGCAAAAGCACTGGCACTCTGCCGGTGCTCGGCGCCGAGCGGGGATAAGCGCACATGCAAGTAAGGCTGATCCTCTTCCAGGCGGCGCAGCAAACGCTCGGTTTTGGCGATTCTTTCTTCCAATGTAATCATGGCATAGACGCGGCAAGCCGCGTCTCTACAGTGCCACAGCAGTGGCAAAGCGCAAGTTACAAGCTGGATGCCGGGGGTGGGAGAGTGTTGGGATTGCGTTTCCGGGGAACGGGGCCGGGCGCGGCCCCGCGATCGGTTAGGGCAACGCCGCGTAGCCTTGCAGTTTCTCGGGTATTTCAGTTTGAAAGTGGTCGGTCAGCCATTTTTCAAGCTGATACTGTGAACTCTGCGGAACCTCAACGAAACGGATACCGACGTGGCCCGTTCCGTCGGTCCAGGCGACTTGGCCTTTCAGGTCGAGCGAAATGTTAATCATTGGAAGCGTGAACCGAAACTGCGCCTGCGCATCCTTGGGCAACTTGCCGAGGACGCGGATGGCCATACCTCCCTCGCTCACGTTGGTCGTCGTGGCCGTCAGTTCCTGATTGTGCGGAAGCGTGATTCGCAACGGGATTTCCACCGGATGACGGTAGTACCGGCGCCGTTCCCGCACCATGAAATTCAGAGCCGCGTTAAAACAGCGGGCGGCGTGCAGCGGTGTAAGCGGTTTCTGCAGAACGAAGTTGGCCCCGGAGTGGAAGGCCTCCTGAGTCGTTGTCTTCCCATTCACCACTGCAAAGGCCACGGACTTGGCATTGCTTTGGGTCTGGCGGAGCGCGCTCAGCAGATCAAAGCCGTTCTGCAGGTCGTCGCAGTCGACGATGAC
>DATBYP010000194.1:0-8983 GCA_036513675.1 Candidatus Acidiferrum sp. | reverse complement strand
GACATCGCTGTGAACTTGCCGGCCGTAACCGTTGCGGAGTACCGTCATGTCCAGCAATCCGAGCGATTCCTGCTGTGGATTCTTCACTTCCGTCGCCAGCAAAATCGCGCCAGCGCAAGTGCCGAAAATCGCTTTGTCCTCAGCCGCGAATTTTTTGATCGCCTCGTACAAGCCTTCTTCTTGCAGGAACTGCAGTTGCGTGGTGCTCTCGCCGCCCGGCAAGATCAAACCGTCGCAGCCAGCAAGATCGTCGCGCGTGCGCACTTCAACGGTTTCAACGCCCATGCCCGCCAGCATCGCCGCATGCGCCGCAAAATCTCCCTGCACCGCCAAGATCCCAATCTTCACTTATTCGTCCCTGTAGGGGCACCGCACTGCTGCGCCCCAGCTCGGCAAAATCTGAACTACCAGCCGCGCGTCGATAGCAAATCCTTCTCTTCAAGTTGCCGCACATCCAAACCGCGCATGGCCTCGCCAAGCTCCTCGTGCGCTTCCAAAACTGCCTTTGGATCTTCGAAGTGCGTGGTCGCCTTCACCACCGCCTTCGCCCGCGCTTCCGGATCGCTCGACTTGAAAATTCCCGAGCCGACGAACACCGCCTCTGCACCAAGCCTCCGCACGAGAGCGGCGTCCGCCGGAGTCGCAATCCCGCCCGCCGAGAAATTCGGCACCGGCAGCTTGCCGGTCTTGGCCACCTGCCGAATCAAATCCAGCGGCGCGCCGAGCTCTTTCGCTTGATGCATCAATTCGTCGTCGCGCATCGTAGTGAGCCGTTTCATCTGGCTCACAATCGTGCGCATGTGCCGCACCGCCTCCACCACATTTCCCGAGCCAGCTTCACCCTTTGTGCGAATCATGGCCGCGCCTTCCGCCACCCGCCGCAGCGCTTCACCCAGGTTGCGCGCTCCGCAAACGAACGGCACGCGAAAATCGTGCTTCCACACGTGGTTCTCTTCATCCGCAGGCGTGAGCACTTCGCTCTCGTCGATGAAGTCCACCTCCAGCGCCTGCAAAACTTCCGCTTCGATAAAGTGCCCGATGCGCACCTTAGCCATCACCGGAATGGTCACCGTCTTCATGATCTCGCGGATGATTTTGATGGAGGCCATGCGCGCAACGCCGCCCTCTTTGCGAATGTCCGAAGGCACGCGCTCCAGCGCCATTACGGCACAAGCGCCGGCTTTTTCCGCGATCTGCGCCTGCTCCGCGTTGGTGACGTCCATAATCACGCCGCCTTTGAGCATTTCCGCCAAACCCACCTTCACGCGCCACTCGTTGGTGGTGTTGCCGCTATTGCCGCTGCCGTTCACTTTCTTCGCGTCCATTTCACTGCTCCTCTCGCGCAATGCTCTCTAAACTTGCTGCCTCTGTGCCTGAGTGACTAAACTCTCTTCGCCTCGCCGATAACCACAAATCGCGCCTTGCCCCGCGCCAACACATCGCCGGCCAAATTCCGTATCTCTCCAGCGTGAAACAAATTTCGCCCTTTCTGCTCCGCTTCTTCCCAGCCCTCCACGATGATCTCGTCCCGCACGCTGACCGGCTTGAGATATTCGACCGCAAGTTCTGCGGTCACCGCGCGCACTTCGCGAAACCGGCAAACCTTGCCCATCGCCTCGTCCAACAGCGTGGCGATAATTCCGCCGTGGCCCATGCCTCCGCCACCCTGGTATCGCTCGCCCAAAACAAATCGCCCAACGATCCGGCGCTTCTCGTTATCTTGCACGAAGGTCAGCTTCATCCCGTCGTCATTCGCGCCGCCGCACCCAAAGCATTGATTCGCAGGATTCGGCGCCAGCGTGATCGTCGCCGGCTCGCTCTTTTCCGCCTCTGTGCTCTTCACTCCGCGCCCTCTATGTTAAGACTTTTCTTTCGTTTCAAACCAAGGCCACACGGCTGCGTTCAGCACGCCGCACGCCGCGCTGCCTCTTCCGCATCTCCACGCGCAGCAATTCCGCCAACGTCGCAACGCCGCGCGTGATCTGCTTCTCATCCAGACCCGCGTACCCCAGCCGCAAGGTATTTGGCAGCGGATTCTGTGCGTAAAAATAGCGGCCCGGAGCGAACAGCACTCCACGCTCCTTCGAGTGAATGAGCAATTCGCTCGCGTCAAATCCGGGCGGCAATTCCAGCCACAAACACATACCGCCTTCCGGACGCGTCCAGCGCGTTTCCTCCGGCATGTGTTTCCGCAACGCTTCATCCAGGGCCACGAGCCGCGAAGCGTAAACCTTGCGCATTTTGGCCACGTGTTTCGAAAACATTCCGCGCCGCAGAAATTCGGCGAGCGTCGCTTGCGCCAACTGGTCGGTGTGCAGGTCCGTTGTCTGCTTTACAATCCGCAGACGCTCGATCGCGGCAGCAGGAGCAACAATCCACCCCACGCGCAACCCAGGGAACGCGACTTTCGCAAAGCTGTCGATGTGAATGACGATGTTCGAGCGATCTAACTGCTTCAGCGAAGGCAGACGGTCTTCGCGCGCGTGCAGCCGCGCATAAATGTGATCTTCCACCACAGGCACTTGATGCCGCGAGGCCAGCTCCAGCACTTTCCTGCGCGAAGCCAGCGGCATCGACGTTCCCGTCGGATTCTGAAAATCCGGCGTGAACACAATTAGCTTCACACGATTCGCGGCAAGGGTCGCTTCCAGCGCTTCTAAATCCAATCCCAGCGAGGTTCCCGGCTCCGCTTGCGTCCGCACGGGCACACCCAGGCAACGTGCGCGCGTGCCATTGAAAATGGCCACGGCGCCGGGATACGTCGGATTCTCCAGAATCACGGAATCCCCGGGCCGTACAAACGCTTTGCTGATTAAATCGAGTGATTGCTGGCAACCGTCAGTAATCAGAAGATTTTCATCGCGGGCTGGTATGCCGTCATGCTGCAAGAGCTCGAGCAGCGCCTCTTTCAACGGCGCATACCCATCGGAAGGCCCCAGGTTGAGAACGTCCGTAGCTTCGCGGCGGAGCACGGCATTCACACAGACCTGCAGTTCCTCGATCGGAAAAAATTCCTGCGCCGGCCGCGCCATCACGAACGAGAGCGCATTTTCAGGAGCACTCGCGGTCAAACGCGATAGCACCTCTTCTCCGCGCTCATCCGCAAAGAGCAGCTCCCAACGGATGCCGTTGCCGCCGTTCAGCACCGGCGGCGCGGGCGGAGTAATCTTCAAGCCGTTTCCATTACCTTTGATGAACGTGCCACGACCGACGTGCCCCTGAATCAGTCCCTCTGATTCAAGCTCCGCATAGGCATTCGCGACCGTCGTGCGGTGCACTCCAAGCATGATGGCTAGTTCGCGGCTTGCGGGAATGCGGTCGCCGGGGCGCAAATCGCCCGCATGCACCAGCGCCCGAAGCTGGTCGCGCAGTTGGACGTATAGAGGAACGTGGCTTTGCGGCTGGAGGTGGACAGGAAGCATTGGCTCTCCCCTAGCAGCCAATTATATACGACATTGGCCTGCTACAAGAGCCAATTTGTCTCCCGGACTGTCTTTGAGTGGGCTACTCTTTCGGCGGATGGTAGCCGATGCGCCCGTTGGCCTCGCCCGCCGCCAACTGCCGGAGACAGAGCTGCGTCAGGTCACTTTCATCGCATTGGTAGATCTGGGCCATCGGCAAGTCTTCGGGCTGCACGACGTATTCCCCCGCTTCCATTTCCTGCGAGGTATCAGCATCGTCGGTGTTCAGCGCACTGCCACCCTCGTTCACCCGCACGCGAAATTGTCGCGAGGGCGGCTCATAATTCTGAAAGCTGAAGCACTTCCCCACACACGCGCGATCCACCATATGCACGATGTACGGCAGCCGTGAATCAGGGGGCGCCCAAATCGTGGCCGTGACCCGCTCGCCCTTCGGCAAAGTCGCAACCAGGCGCTCGATCTCGGTTTCCATACGATTGAGCTTCCCGGTGTCCTGGTACAAAAACGCGAAGAACGCGATCGCGATGACCGCGAATCCGGCCGTGTGCCATTTTCGCGGCTGCATCAGTGCCAAGACGCACAACCCCATTACGGCCGCCACGGTTGTCAGGCGCACCGCCAACGAGCCTATCCAACCTGAATAAAGCGGCAGGCGTAATACATCGGGCAGTAGGTAAATCGCGAACACCACAAACCAGTGAAGCTCCAGCGGCAAGCGCATGTCGATCCAGGGTGCTCGGGCCCAGTAGCGTCGTATTCCTTCGACCGCAAAGCACACAATGCCAAACAAAAGCGCCAAGCCGGACAATACGTAATAGCGCATGCTGTACAACGCGATTTGATCGCTGCCGTTGTAGATCCCGGGACCGAACGTATCCCACACACGAAACGACTCGTAATGCCTCATTAAATAAAAACGCGCCACCACTACCGCGAGCACCGCCGCGCCTGGCATGGCCAATTTCCACCACCGCGGCAGCAAGCGCCACAAAACGATGTAGCTAACGCAGCCCACCAGCCAGACAAATCCTTGCGGGTGAGCGATGAGCACCAGCGCGGCAATAAACGCAGCGAGGATGAGTTCTCTTCCCCGCCCGCTCCAGACAATCGCTGTCGCAAAAAATCCCAGCCCGAGCGAAAGGTAGTAATTGAAGAATCCTACGTTGAACGTCCAACCGTAGGCAAGCATCGCGAGGCACGGCAGCAAAGACCACGGCGGACGCCGCGAGACGGCAGCAACCAGCGCGAACGCCCCCCAAAAGAAAATGAGCACACACAGTGGCACCAGAATCTTCTGTGCCGCCGCCAGCCCGAGCAGATTCCCAAGCTTTAGGAGAAGAACGTCAAACAGGACATTGTTCCACTGCCTGGCGAGGTACAGCCCCGGCGCCTGCCCGCGCTCAATCAGTTGCGCGAGCCAAGCGTTGTAGACATGGCTGCCGAGGTCGCCGGCTTCAATCCGCCGATGCCAAAAGCAAGGGATCAGCAGGCCAGTGGAAATCCCCAACGCCCGCGGCCAGTATCGCGACAGAAAGTCGGCCGCGGCTCTAAGGGCCTTGGGCTTGAGAGATGATACGTCTCTGTCCGTCTCCATCTGTTCGTTGCCAACCCAGGAATGAGTAGTGCTTCAGTTTCCGATTACCCAACTTATCCACACCTAGCTCGCGGCGCACTCCGGGAGCGAGATTCCTGCCTCACTCAGTGCGCATCTTTTCCGTAGTGCTGAACGTTGTAATTATCTGGAAGTTGAGTGAGTGCGGGAATCACCGAATCGATAAGCCACCATCCTTTTTTCCGAACGCAGGAGTCCTCCCGCGGTCTGTCCTCCCCCACATCGAAATAGGGCCCGGCTATGACAATAGCCTTTCCGCTCGAAGAGAATCCCACTGGCTGGAAAACGGCAACACAGTCGTTGCCAAAATATTTGCGGAAAGCTTCGTCGATGAGAGACTTGCTCGACAGCTTCGCAGCGTCAGCGTCGTAAATTCGCACCGTAGTTCCGCCCGCATCAGAGCCCCACTGCCAGAAACCTTGCGCCAGCAGAAGGCGGTGTCCATTGGGAGACCAATCAACAAGATCAATGCTGTTCCCGAGCACTCCCGGTGAAGGTTCCACAACTAGGACGGGACGGAAGTTCTGGCTACTTGGGCCCGCGACAAACAATCTCGACGTGTTCTGGCATTCCGGGCTGGCGGCGTTTGTCGCGTTAGAGGCAACTGCCTCACTCTCAGCGTATGCCCGGTAGCGTTCGTCGGGTGACATGAGCACGGAAGTGCGCGATCTATTGGACCCGATCAACTCCCCGGTTGATTCCTCATAACAACTAGCAGAAGCGCTGATCGGTCGAGCTTTGCTAGTTGACTTGTGTTCGACCTGTGCAGACACAGCGAGATGCCACGCAAATGCGGCGATTGCAACCGGGAGAATCCCATGGACACGAGGTTTCAATTCTTTTAGAGATGCGGAGGGCGTATTTTGTTGCTAATCGGCGCGCCAAGACAGAAACGCCGCGAAACCAGATGACTAAGGAATCCCAACGCCCCCCACCGCTCACGAATCTAACACAAGATTCGCAATTCGACCGTGGGCAAGAGGCTAGTGCCTGATAAACGCGGCGAATGGGAAACTGCCCCGCGCTCCAGGAATGGGCTAAGGTGAACGCGACGGGCGAAATGCGTAGCTTTATGCGAGTGGATGACTACTTTGAGGGCTGGCTCTCGCCTAAGCGCTTCAGCCGATCGCGCAGGCGGCGTTGCAGCGGCGTAGGCGTATTGGGATTAAACGCCACCAGATACCAGAGCGGCTGACTGCGATCCCGGCTCAGCCAGGCCAGCGTCGCTGCGTCCGCATTCGGATGCCGCGCCACATTTTCGCGAATCGCTCCGTAGGGGTGCTTGGCGAGCTTGTTCAATGTCTTGGCATTGGACCGCGGATGCTCGCTGATCAACCGCAGCAAATAAAAATCTTCTTCCGGCGCCTGCTTGACCAGCTTTTCCAGCATTTCCGGTTTGGCGTCGGCGCTCAGCACCAATCCAATCTTTTCGTCCCAAGCGGTGTTGATTTGATTGAGCTCACGGGTACGCATGTGAATGAGCTCTTCCAGCGCGCGCCGCTCCTGCTGCATGCGCGCAATCGGCAGCTCCGTGCCCTCGAGTGAATCCAGAACACGCAGCAGGTGCTGCCGCTCGCCAAACACAATCTGCGAGGTACGCGTGCCGGCTCGTTTTTCGTTCTCTTTGTGCTGCACCAGGTCGGAACGTCGCATCGTGTTGGCTGCTCCGGCACTATTCCCTACCAGCTCAGGAAGCGTGCCCAAAACTGCACCCATTTCTCGAGTCAGACCCATGGTGTACTCACAGTCCGCTGGGCCAACCGGATTATGTTCCGCGCGTCGCGTGGGGTAAAGTTACCAACGTACTGTATGTGCCCGAAGTGCAACCTCCGTTACTTTTATTGTGGCCCTCGCGGCCCGGCTGGGATGCGCTAAAGCGCACCGCTACAACAGCTAAGAATAGGGACCAACGCCCATGTCCGCGTTTGACGATCACAAAGAGGAATTGGAGCATTACGAACAGATGTTTGGCCGCGAGCGCGGCCGCCTGGCAGTGTCGCTGGATCGCCTTACCAACGCCCTTGTCCTGGTTGGCCAGCATGGCGTCTATTGCACCAGCCAGCGCAATCCCACCGTTCCTGCCATGGATATCCGCATCATTGCCAACGAGCTGACAAGCGCAAAAGAGCTGGTGCAATCCGTGATGGAAGAGCTGCGCCGGACGAAGAACGACGCGCAGACGTAAACATTCGTGAGTTAGCAGCGGGACACGGACTTAGTCGCGCGAAACGAGAAACGGATTCGACTGCCGCTCTTCCCCGATGCTTGTCGTCGGCCCGTGCCCAGGATGCACGACCGTATCATCCGGCAGCGCCATCAGTTTGCCGCGCAGCGAATCCAGGATCTCTTCCATGGACCCGCCCCATAAGTCGGTTCGTCCAATGCTCCCCGCAAAAAGCGTGTCTCCCGCAAAAAGCTGCGGCGCCGCCAGGGTAATTTTCCCCGCTTCGGATGGCATGTAGAGCGAGACGCTTCCCGGGGTGTGCCCCGGCGTATGAATCACCTGTGCCTCGAGCGAACCCCACTGCAAAGCATCGCCATCCGTAAGCAGTTGATGTACGTCGGTAATATCCGGCGGCATCACGCCTAGAAACGCCGCCTGCACATCCATCGCTTGATAAAGCGGCAAGTCTTCGCGATGCATCATCACCGGCGCGCCGGTGTACTTGTGCAGCTTGCTCAAGCCGCCGACGTGGTCAATGTGCGCGTGGGTGCTGACGATCGCCTTTACCGTAAGCTTGTGCCGCCCGAGCAACTCCAGAATGCGGCCCACCTCGTCGCCCGGATCAACAACCAACGCCTCGCGCGTCACTGGATCGCCGATGATCGAGCAATTGCACTGCAGCATCCCGACGGGAATCGAGATGTGCAGGAATCCCTGCTTTTCCAGGCCCGCCGCTGGAATAAGTTCGTCCATCCCTCGCAGTATAACCTGCGCGTCGCAGTCGCAAAAGCGCTCGGAAGTAGCGATATGTAGGGGCGCAGCATGCTGCGCCCCACCACCGAGGTGTAACAAGGCTTTGCTACACTGTATCTGGCGGCCGTCGCCGCCAACCTATGCAAGCCCCCGAACTCGCCAAAATAATCGAGACGCCGCTCGCGCAACTACATCAACAAGCCGCGGCGAAGATGGGCGTATGGTTCGGCTGCGTTCTGCCTGATGATTTCGGCGACTGGCAGCGCGAATACTGGTTCGCACACAAATCCGTTGCGCTGATAGACAAAAATTATCGCGGCTATTTCTCCTTCACCGGCCCCGACCGCGTCCGCTATGTCAACGCTATCCTCACCAACAACATCAAGGATCTGGCCCTATCGCATGGCAACATTTCCCTGCTGCTCAGTCCGCAAGGCCGTATACTCGCGGAGATCGAAACCTATGCGCTACCCGAAAGCCTGCTCTGCGTCTCCTACGCGATGATCCAAGCGCGCCTGAACGAGACGCTCGAAAAATACATCATCATGGATGACGTCACACTCAACGATGACACGGAACGTTTTGGCACGTTGGCATTGGAAGGCCCGGCAGCCGCATCCGTCGTCAACGAACTGACCGGAATCGATCTGAATTCGATGGCCGAACTGGAGAGGCAGGAGGCCCGCGTAGGCCCAATTCCCCGCACCATCATTCGCCGCTCGCCGGGAACATCTGTCGGAGCCGAATTTCTTGTGGAACGCTCTCATTTGGAGCCGTTGTGGGGAACGCTTCGGGAGAAAACAAAGGCCGCAGGAGGGGGCCCCGTCGGCTACTCCGCTCTCAACGCGCTTCGCCTCGAACAAGGCGTTCCATGGTTCAGCTACGACTTCGGCGAAAAGCAAATTCCGCACGAGGCATCTCTCGAGAACAGCCACATCAGCTACACCAAAGGCTGCTACACCGGCCAGGAAATCGTAGAACGCGTACGCTCCCGCGGCCAGGTCAACCGCCGCCGCGTGGGCCTGCGCTTCA
>DATBYP010000193.1:0-13125 GCA_036513675.1 Candidatus Acidiferrum sp. | reverse complement strand
AAACCGATCCGCGGGATGCGCGGGCGTGGGATTATCTGGCCCTGGATCTAGAGCCTCTCGGCGAGGTGGAACGCGCCGACCTCGCCTATCGCAAGGGCTTGGCGGTCAATCGCCCGGGTCCTCATTACGATGCGTTTCTTGATTACAATTACGGACGGTTCCTGATGAAGCGCAACGATCTAACCGCCAGCAAGCAACATCTGGACCGTGCCGTGGAGCTGACTCCCGATTTTCGAGCTCCGTGGTACGAACGCGCAAAGCTCAACCTGCGACTCAAGAACAATCAGCAAGCCCGGGAAGATGCGGAGAGAGCGGCCAATATTCGTGATACGCGGGGAATCATCATTGATCTGCAACTCTATGTGTTGCTCGAGCAAATCTACACTCGACTGGGAGACGCAATATTGGCGGAAAAATACGCGAAGCTGAGCCAGCGGACTCCGGTGCCACCGCGGAAAGACTAAGGCCATTTTCAATTGATGATGGATCGCCGATCTTTTGTGCTGGGAATTGCCGGGTGTGCCGCGGCCCGCTGGCTACGCCAGGTGGCCAAACCAAAACCGCTACCCTCCTTCCTCGATGTCACTTCCAAGTCCGGCGTTCACTTCCGACATCAGTCAAGTCGCACTAGTCAAAAATATCTGCCCGAATCCATGGGAGCCGGCGTGGCGATGTTCGACTACGACAACGATGGTTACCAGGATCTATTCTTCGTCAATGGCGCAAGGTTGCTAGATCCGATGCCGAGCGGCGCATTTCCCGATAAGTCCGATCCGCGCTTTTGGAATCGCATGTACCGCAATAACAGGGACGGCACATTCACCGACGTTACGGAAAGGGCTGGTTTGCGGGGTTCTTCGTACGGGATGGGAGTAGCCACGGGAGACTACAACAACGATGGATATACAGACCTGCTAGTCACGAACTTGGGAGGGAACACGCTGTACCGCAACAATGGAGACGGTACGTTTACGGACGTGACAGCGAAAGCGGGAGTAGGTGGCAGCGGATGGTGCGCCGGTGCGTGCTTCGTGGACTACGACCGAGACGGCTTGTTGGATCTGATCGTCACGCGGTACCTTGATTGGGATTTTTCGAAGAACGTCTACTGCGGCCTACATCGTCCGGGCTATCGTTCATATTGCCATCCCGACCAGTTTGGGGCCGTTTCTTGCCTGGTCTACCACAACAACGGCGACGGCACTTTCAACGATGTTTCGAAGGTGTGCGGTATAGCATCGTCTCCAGGAAAGGCATTGGGGATTGCAATAAACGACTTCGACCGCGACGGATGGCCGGACATCCTTGTCGCTAACGACTCGTTCCCGCAGCAACTCTTTCGAAATAACCGCGACGGCACATTTTCCGAAGTAGCGCTCGAAGCCGGGCTCGCTTTCGATCAGGATGGGAAAGCCTTCGCTGGCATGGGCGTCGACTTCGCCGACTACAACAACGACGGTTGGCCAGACGCCTTCGTTAATGCCCTCGCAAATCAACGGTACAATCTGTTTCGAAACAGTAAAGGACGTTTTGATGATGTGAGCGACTCTAGTGGCATCGGCGGGATCACGATGCAGCACTCGGGCTGGGGAACGAAGATGATTGATTACGACAATGACGGCTGGCGTGACATCTTTGTCGCCCAAGGACACGTCATGGATAATATCGAACTGACCGATCCTTCCCTTCGTTACTTCGAACCAGTTCTTCTCATGAAAAACAATGCGGGGAAGTTCCGCAACGTATCACAAGAAAGCGGTCCAGCGTTCCGGGCGCCATTGTCGGCACGAGGCGCAGCCTTCGGAGACCTGGATAACGATGGATCTATCGATATCGCGATCAACTGCAACGACGGACCGGCAATTATTCTTCGCAATCAAGACGGAACCGCGAATCATTGGCTGCTCATCAATCTTGTCGGCTCGGTCAGCAATCGCGATGGATTCGGGGCTCGAGTCCGTGTGATTACGGAACAAGGGTTGGAGCAGCACGCGTTCGTAAGCTCCGCAGGCAGCTATCTTTCCGCGAGTGATAAACGGGTGCACTTTGGATTGGGGACATCGCGAAAGGTGCGGCTACTTGAGATCGACTGGCCAAGTGGTATCGTTCAGCAGCTAAATTCCGTGGACGCGAACCAGATTATTACCGTTCGTGAGCCAAATCGGTAAAACGCCCGCCATTATTTCTTTGGATACTCGTGACCGTCGCGACGCCCTGCCTGACCTCGAATCCGGTTTATCGTTTGGCCGAAACAAATTGCCGCTTGCCAACTATGCCCTTCCCCTCCTGGATCGTCACGATCTGACCGGCCGCTACCCCTCGATAATTTTCATTCTTGCCGTCAGTCCACCGCACAGATAGGTCGGCGGAGTTCGCCTTTCCTAAACCGAAGTGCAGCCGAAAATCGTTCTGCGAAATGAAGGAGCCTCCGCTGCGCACCTCGTCAATCTGCTTTCTCCCTTCTGAAACCAGGGTGACGCGAGCTCCAATTGCATCGCTCCCAAAGGGCGTCACCAGCCTAACGAGTAAAGAGTTGCCGATACGGGGACCGAGGTTCTTCAGAAGCGAAGGCGGCTCATTCATGTTAACGATAACAATTTCCATCTGCCCGTCATTGTCCAAATCGCCGACGGCCAGTCCTCGAGAGGAATGCTCGTCGGATATTCCGGGCCCACTCGCTCCGGAAAGATCAAAAAATTGACCGTCGCCTCGATTCCAATAGAGCAGGCGTCGTTGCTTGAATTTCTCTGAAGTCCGACCGGAATCGACCTCCGGATACACGTGACCGTTGGCAACGATCAAGTCTTTCCATCCGTCGTTGTCGATATCCACAAATGCAGTGCCCCATCCAAGGTACTTAGTGTTCACTGCCAATCCGGAAGCAATGGTGGCGTCGTCGAAGTTGTTCGCGCCTAGATTTCGGTACAGAGTGTGCGTGTCGTCCGCAAAGTTAGTCTTGAAGATATCGAGAAGGCCATCGTGATCGAAGTCGCCTGCCGTCACGCCCATCCCTGCTTGTTCCCGCCCATCTTCGTTGTAAGCAATGCCCGCTTGCGCACCTATCTGTTCAAAGCTCTTGCCGGCCAGGTTGTGATAATACAAGTTTGGCGTGGAATCGCAGGACACGTAGATGTCGGGCCATCCGTCATTATCGAAATCCGAGATCAGTGCGGTGAAACCGTAGCAGCTCTTCGGTCCGGTGATATCAACTTGGTCGGAGACATCGCTGAAATTTCCATGTCCATCGTTTTGATACAACGATATCGTTTCCGCAGGCAGTCCACGAGGTCCGCATAAAACAGGCAGCCCCTTCCACTGGCATTGCGCCTTATCGCCGGGCCGCGGAGTCTGTTTGAGGTCGAAGTCTACGTAGTGAACAACCACGAGATCCTGGTAGCCGTCTCGGTTGAAGTCGAAGAAGGCACAACCGGTGCTCCACCTTGGCTTTGGCTGGACGAGGCCGCGTGCCTTCGTCTCATCGCGAAAAACGCCGTGCCCCAGATTGCGGTATAGAACGTTCTGCCCCCATTGCGTGATGAATAGATCCGCGTTCCCGTCGTTGTCGATGTCGCCGACGCAGACTCCCTGGCCCCAGCCCGTGTGAGCCAGCCCAGCCTTCTGGGTTACGTCTTCAAACTTTAAGCCACCTAAGTTGTGGTAGAGAAAGTGTGTTGGCTTGGGGGCAGTTTCATCGAAGCGGTCAGCGTTCACGAGAAAGATGTCGGGGAGACCATCATTATCGTAGTCGAAGATTGCGACTCCCGTGCCAGTCGTTTCCACGATGTACTGTTTGCCGCGTTCCGCTCCCGAGACGTTTATTCCCGCCAAACCAGCTCGCGCTGCAACATCCTCGTATCGAACGATCGGTGCCTTCATGCCGGGAGGCAGGGGCCGGGCTGGAACCGCCGTGCCGCCAGTGGCCATCCCTTGTGCGTAGGCGGCTTGGCAAGCGCCGAAGGCCAAACCCGCAATCGCATACGCAAAGATAATGCGACAGGTCCTGGCTTTCCCGCCCGGCCGCTCGACCGGTCTCATCTTTCGTATCTCGATCATGATTGTTCGTCGAAACCCTCCGCGCCGCAACGTTCACGCCCCGCGTAGTTTCCTTTGGTTCTGTCGCGTTTGACAAGTATTCGATAATCTGGTGTTGTCGCGTTCGAAAGGAGCGCAACGAAACAAGTCAACGTTGAGAACCAGCAGACGTCACTTCGAGCGACTGCGCTCCTACGGGAACTTTCTTGGCGCCTTTGCCGAGTGCCCGTGCCTGTGTCCGTCGCTTGTCCGACCTAATGGAGAACTCCCGTAGCAGGATCGAGAATGCTTCCCACCACTAACAGAGGCAGATTGATGTCGACGATATTGTGGTTCGTTCTCATCGTTCACGGTTCTTGTTCCCGAACTGCCGCAACTCAAAGAGATCAGAACTGCAAGGGGCCCGCTGAATTAGAGGGGACTCTGGCAAAACAGCCATCAGCGGAAGCGTACGACGCACTGGGTGCGTACTTTGGACGGCGCAAAGAGTTTTCTTGCGCCTTTTCCGCGTTTCAGTCAGCGCTCCGTCTTGAGCCAAACTCGTGGGAGGCGCACTATAACTTGGGTCTCGCGTATCTGGAGAGTGGCGATGCCGAACGCGCCACTCGCGAATTCCGAGCCGCCGTGCTACTGAAACCCGACCTGCCACAGTCGCACGCCGCACTGGGGACTTCGCTCAGCCGGCTGAATGAAACCGGCGCCGCGATCGAGGAGTTCAAGGCAGCGCTCCGGATAGACCCGCAATCCGTTCCTGCACTTGACGGCCTGACCAAGGCGTTGATCGAACAGAAGCGATACTCGGCGGCTATCGCTTATCTGCGAAACGCACCGCTAGATGACACGCTGCAGCTCAATTTGGCGACCGCGTACGCGCGAAATCGAAACAATGACGAGGCGCTACAAATCCTTTCGCAGATTGTCCGTAAACAACCCTCGTCTTCTCTGGCGCACTTGAATCTCGGAATTGTCTACACTCAGCAGGACCGCTATCGGGAAGCAGCTGACCAGTTCCGAGAAGCGCTACGTCTTGATCCGAATGATGATGTCGCTCGCGTGTCCCTGGTGAAAGCGCTGGCAATTCTCGCTGAATTCCCATCGGCATTGCCTCTCATCCGAGAGTACGCTCGACGCAACCCACGTGACTTTGACGCTCTGTATCTGACGGGAGTCATACGACGCGGTCTCGGGAATTACGCGGATGCAGAAGCTCCGCTCAGGCAAGCCGTCGCACTAAAATCGGATGACTACGATAGTCGGTACAATCTCGGTTTTGTTCTTGCCAAACTGGGAAAGACCGCAGAAGCGCGTAAGCAACTGGAGATCGCGCTGAAGCTGAGGCCGGATTCAAGCGAAGCGCGATTTCAATTAGCCGCTGTACTCAGGGCCATTGGAGAGCCGGAGCAAGCTCGCGTCGAGCTACAAACTTTCGAAAAAGAGAAACGCGAAAGCATCGGCCAAAACGTTGCGGAAACCAAGGCGAACCAGGCGAATCAGTACTTGCAGACCGGCGAGGTCCAGCGCGCCGTGGCCTTGTATCGCGAAGCTATTGCCGATGATCCAAGAAACGCACGGACTTATTACAACCTTGGCCTGGCACTTGATCGCCTAGGGGACTATCGCGGCGAGCGCGACGCATTGGAACAAGGGGTAGCTGCCGATCCCGCGTTCGCTCCTTTGCACAACCAGATTGGTTTCTTGAGCCTCCAGGCGGGCCGGATGGACGAGGCTGAAAAGCGATTCAAAATCGCGACTTCGCTCGATCCCCAATACGCCGAAGCTCAGAACAATCTCGGCGTCGTATATGGACAGCAGGGTAAATCGGCTGAGGCGGAAAAATTATTCCGGCAAGCGGTAGAGAACAATCCTCAATACGCGCAAGCGTTTGTCAATCTTGGCTTGGTGTTGGCCGGTGAATCGCGGTTTGCGGAGGCAGGCCAGGCGCTTCAGAGTGCTGTTCGTCTTGAACCGAACAATGCCAAGGCCCTCACCTCTCGAGCCATGGTGCTTACTCGCCTTGGTCAACCGACTGGAGCCATCACGGACTTTCGGAAGGTCGTCGAACTCGATTCGCGGTCCCCGGATGCACACTTAAATCTGGGTATCGCTCTCGCCGACCAATTTGATCTCGAAGGCGCCCTTGGAGAATTCACACAGGCGGCACGACTCGCTCCAGATGCTCCGGCCCCGCACTACAATAAGGGAAGAGTGCTTGTCGATCTGCAGCGAAACCTGGAAGCCAAAGCCGAGCTCGAGGCGGCCACACGGCTCGATCCCAATCTTGCCGACGCTTGGTATCTGTTGGGAATTATTGCAAAGCAATCGGGCGAAGTAAAAAAATCCATTGACCTATTTGGCAAAGTAGCTGCTGTCGACCCGAACAATGCTGACGCGCTCTTTATGCTCGGCCAAGCTCTCGTGCGAAGCGGCGATCGTGCGAAAGCCGTCCAGTGCTGGCGTAAAGTGATTGAAATCAATCCTGATCATGGCGAAGCGCTTTATAACCTCGCCCGCCTGCTGGCGCAAACGGACGTGGCGGAAGCGAAGCTGCTTGAGGATCGCTTTGAGGTCCTGCAAACCAACCGACACATCACGGATCGCGCGCAGACGCTCGGCAATTTCGCGCTGTCCTCCGCTGCTGCACATGATTGGCCTCAGGCCATCGGACAGTTACAGGAGGGCCTGGAGGTGTGCGGGAATTGCAGTGCATTGGCGCTGCTGCACAAAAACCTGGGGCTGATCTATTGCCGCTCCGGAGATCTCAAGAATGGCCGCGCTGAGCTACTCGAAGCCCGAAAGCTCACGCCAAACGATCCGGATATCATCGCAGCACTTCAACTCCTGGAAAAGCTGAGTAAATGACAGCTCTTGTGGGATCCGTCGGTTTCTTGACTCGCTTCAAACAGACAATAAAGAGCCTCTATGCTCAGATTCGGAGAGCAATAACGCTAACGTTTGGATCTGGCGTCTGTGAGGGCGTGTCGATCTGCAGTTTGCCTTCAGATTGGCGAACCTTCAATGGTTGTCCGCTAGCAAGCAAGTAAGCAGACAGAACCTTCGGTTTCAGCCCATTGATCTCCAGAGGTGAGGAGGGCCACTCGAAAACATGGATAAAGATCTTTTCATTCTTCGCGGTTACTCGAATGGAGGGAACACCCTGTATCGGCCCATATGTGGTTCCGTAGATCGAGTCACCGTTGACCGCAAGCCAGTTTCCGATGGCTTGCAAGCGATCCTGAAATTCTGGCTGAATCACGCCGTCAGGTTGCGGGCCCACGTTCAGGAGGAAATTTCCGCCGCGGCTGGCTACCTCCACTAAAGATCGAATGAGAACCTGGGCTGATTTGTATTCGCGGTCGTGCCTGTTGTAAGCCCACGTATTGTTGATCGTCATGCAGGTTTCCCACAACTGGAAATCCTCCGGCTTGGGAATCGTGGTTTTCAATTTCTGGTTCACGGTGGTATCGACGGCGTTAAAGCGCACGTCTTTGGTCGGGATGGCGCCGGGAATGAATTGTTCCGGCGTCTGGTAATCCCCCTGAAGACCAATTCGATCATTAACGAGCGTGGCTGGCTGCAATTTTCGAATCAGGTCCAGAAACCGGATCCCCCCGTACTTCTCCTGATGATGTAGTCCATCGAACCAGATCAGCGCCACTGGGCCATAGCTCGTCAGAAGCTCGCTCAATTGCAACTGCATGTAATCTAAATACAGAGGCCATTCTGGGCGCGCGGGTTCACCGTTCCAGTTTTCTTTGGCCAACTTCGACGTATCACGGAATGCCGGATGATGCATATCCGGCGGAGAATAGTAGAACCCGAGTGGCATGTCTCGTTCTTTGCATGCGTCCGCCAACTGCTTCACGATGTCCTTGCCATAAGGAGTGTTTGTGATCTTGTACTCCGTATAGGATGTGTCGAACATGCAGAAACCGTCGTGATGTTTGGTGGTAAACACCATGTATTGCTGGCCGGCAGTGCGGGCCAGATCAACGAGGGCGTGGGGGTCGAACTTAGTCGGATTGAACCGCTTGGGAAGTTCCCGGTACTCCGCTTCCGTGATGCCGCCGGCAGTCGGCTTCATAATGGGCCACGAGGCTTCGACGCTTGCGAGCGAATAAGGTCCCCAGTGAATGAACATTCCGAATTTCGCATTGCGATACCAAGTCGTTCGCTCTTCCTCAGAGCCGAAGGCCCATCCAAAACTTGGCGCGAAGGAAAGTGAAGACGTGGCAAGCGCAAGCTTTATGAAATCCCGTCGATCCTGCAAGTAAGCGCTCATGTCCCGTGGTCTCCGGTTTTGAATGTCATGGCAGGTCAATCCAGATGAAAAACCTCTTCCATCTCCGCCCACCACTCGCCCTCTTTTCGTGTCGATAGAGGTTCCTGCATCGGCCCGACTACCGCCCACCACTCCTGAGTTTTGGCATGCGCAGCCATCTTGCTCAAGTCACTTTTCAAGTCGCTTCCGTCGTATTCGAAATAGCTGAAAAGCACGCCGTCCTTGAAGTAGATGGAATAGTTCCGGATGTTGCATTCCAGAATTTTGTCCAGGACCTCGGTCCAAACCGCCGCGTGGTATCGCTTGTAGGCCTCCTCGCTGCCTGGCTTAAGCCTGATCATCATCCCAAAGCGCTTCATCGTTCCCATCCCTGTTCGCGAGTTGAGCTGACGACCCAGGAGGCGCAGCGAATTTATTCTCTCCAGTTGGCGCTTTACCGATCGTACTCATACGATGGCAGACCCTCAAAAGCGGTCCGCTCTTTATGGGAGAGAGCGATTGCGATTCTGTCCAGGTCAGGTCCGTAGCCATTGGAACCAAACTCGATCGCGTTGTTTCCAGCCTGCAACTCAATTGCAATCACAGTGCTGGCGGGCGACCCGAATGAGCTTCCATTCAAAGATAGATTGAAGCTCGTCCCGCCGTTGACACGCACAAAAAAGGAACGCGTTCCACTCGTTAAGTAGTCAATCTCTACTTGATACGTTCCAGTTGCAGGAATATTGACATTCGTGAAGGTCACGGTGCCATTACCAGCTCCGCCGATATTGCCAGCTTTCGATGCCCCGGAGCAGAGCCCGCAGTAGACAGCGCTCGCTGAGCCCCCTAACGCAGCATTCTCAGCCTCATAGGTGATTGAGCTCGGCGGAGGAGCAGACCCATTCCCGCCTATCACAATACGGTCCAAATCCGGCGGGTAGCTGGTTGGGTTACCAAATTGAATGCTATTGGAACCGGCGCGCAATTCGACGGGCACGGTTGTGCTGGCAGGCAAGTTGAAGCTGCCTCCGCCGACATTTACTGTGACGAAGGGACCATGGTTAACGCTGAAGAGGAGCGCCCGTGGCCCGAGTGTCAGATAGTCAACCTGCATTTCATAGATGCCGGTCCGGGGTACGATGACATTATTGAACGTAACGGTATTGTTGGCCCCAAGGCCAAGAAAACCGACCTTAGCTCCGCCCGAACATGCAACACAGTTGGATACGCTGGCTGAGCCACTAAGAGTAGCTGCTTCCGCTTCGTACCTCTGCGAAGGCTCGGGCCGAACCTGCCCCGCAGCCTTGACCTTTAATAGTCGCACTCCATGGCCAGGGATGAGTGCGCTGAATCTCTGCGGAGAATTCCCCAGATCGTTGTGGTTCCACAGATCGCGAACCTCGAGCGCGGTGGCGAAGCCGAGGGTCTTCCACGGAACGATGACGGGCGAAGCGAACGCGTTCATGTTGAGTAGGGCTACGTAATAAATTCCATTCCCAACGCTCGCTGTCCAGACGGGCGTGTCGCCGCCTAGGACCTGCGTGGCGAAGCGCCCCGACTGGTCTACAGCAATTACCTCATCGTTGGACAGAAGCTGCTTGCCAACGGGATCCAGATTGGTCAAATCACCGCCCAGATAAAGGGGAGCATTGGCCATAGCCCACAATGTCATCGCTGACTTTTGCTCCTCTTCGTTCAGGCCGCCAGTAGATCCCGAGCCCACCTCGAGCGAATCCAAATCATTCCAGCCGATCCTCGGACCAGCCGCGTGTTCCCAACCCACCAAATCGTAAAAACGGAGCGCAACTCTCGGCCAGTCGGTCAGAGTAGCGCATCCGCCTTCGCATTCGATATCGCCATCGGTCCGGCGCGCATTCGCGAACTCCTGCCATGTGCTGAGATAGTCTTCGTCGAGAGCCCAGGAAATAGTGAGCCAGATAGGCCGCCCGCTCTGCGCAATAGCTTGAGACCAAGCTTGGACGTCCGAGAGATTGTTGATGTTCAGGTTGTCATTGAAGGATCCAGGCGTGACGCCGTCAAGCTTGATAAAGTCGAACCCCCAGGAAGCAAACAGGTTCACAACGGAATTGACGTATTCTTGCGCTCCCGGCTTAGTGAAATCGATTTTGTTGTGAAACGGCGGATTTTGCCCCGAGCTGAAGGCGTTACCCGGCGCGTGCGGTACGACGAGAATGTCCTGTATGTGATAAGGCGTGCCCAATATTGGATAGTTTGCCGTTACTGCTGGCAGTTCCACACCGGGAATCCAGTAAATTCCAGCCTTTTGCCCATTGGCATGGATATGCTCCACAAGCCCGTGAATGTCGGGAAATGTTGTGGAATCGGGAATCGGGCGTCCATAGCCGTCGAAACCGCCCTGCCAACCCGAATCAATGTTGATGTAGTTGAATCCGTGAGACTGAAGACCCGAAACAAGCAGCGCATCCGATTGGGCTGTGATGTTCGCTTGCGTGAGAAAATTGCTGGTAATGGTTTGCTGACTGAAGCTGCTCCAACCCATGTATGGCCTCTGGCCGACGTCGTTTACCTGCGCAAACGCGCACAGTGTTGCTCCCAAAAGTCCAGACACCAAGCAAAGCCAAAGACCAAAGAATCGGTAATTCCGAGGCCGAAATAAATGACATGCAGCCGTCTGGGTAACGTCTTTGTACTTCCCAAGATGAACCGCTGCTGTTCGCATGTGATCACCTCATGCGTGCCGACGCTTACGTTTCATGTCGCAAAGGTCTTTATTCGAAATTTCCAGTATCGACTTCCCGGGCGACCCAAAAGATACATCTGCCTCTCATCGAATGCAACTGTCTGTCGGGGTTATAAGTGCTTAAAATTTGCTTGACGGGAGCCTACACGGGACTATAGTTCGTGATGTCAAGATTTAAGCACTTATATCATGCCGGCTCACTCCTTACTTACGGGAAATGGCTTCGTCAAACACGATTTGGCGGACCGTTTACGAATCGAAATCATGAACGGCTCGCTGCCTAGAGGGGTCCGGATCGTTGAGGGAAAGTGGGCCCAGAAATTTGGAGTGGCGCAGGGCTCGATACGCGAAGCGATTAATATCCTGGCGCTAGAGGGATTTGTCAATAAAGAGTCAGGGCGAAGTGCGCGAGTTGTCCATCTGACCGAGAAGGATGTTGCACAACTCTATGAACTCCGCGGAGCCCTAGAAGGGCTGGCGGCTCGTCTGGCGGCACAAATGCGCCCCGACCTCTCGAAGATTCAGTCTGCGGTGGATAGTATGCGAGACGCAGCAAACGAGGGAAATTGCGAAGCTCTGCTCCAATATGATCTTCAATTCCACCTTGAGCTCTGTGAACTCTCCGGCAATCCCTTTATCGTCGAGCAGAGTCGCCGCCTTCTCGTGCCGTTCTTTGCGTTCGTGCGTATGCGGGTCGCGGCCAGCCGGCAAACAACCTCTCCGTGGGACAAGGACTTAGAAGCACACCAACGGATCATCGACCTTGTGCGCGAAGCGGAGGGCGAGGTTGCAGAGCAGTACGTAAAGAAAGCTATGGCCCGCTTTGCCAAAACGGCTTACGACAACTGGGAGAATCGCACTTCTCATGCTGGGTGACCTCGAACGGGAAAGCATCGCGCTGACCGGTAGCGGAGATGGCGATGCCTGATGCGGCGATCCGTTCGGTCTCGACGTACGACGCACGATTTCCGCTGCCTCCTGGAGCGGGTACAGACTCCGTCCACACGAATTCTGAATACAGTTTCGCGGTCACGTCGTTGGCGGGTGAAAATGGCCTTCGAGGAACCGGGATCGCACTCACGCTCGGCAATGGCAACAAGCTCGTGTGCGAAGCGATTGAGATGCTGGCCAAGCCTCTCGCCGGCACTGCCATTGAAGAGCTCATGGCAGACTTTGGGCGTGTCTCTCGGAAGCTGGCAGACGATCCATCGCTCCGCTGGCTCGGACCTCACAAGGGTGTGGTTCACCTTGCGCTGGCTTCCATCACCAACGCTTGTTTCGACTTTTGGGCTAAAAGCCGGTGCAAACCTCTGTGGAAACTGCTTCTCGATCTTGCTCCAGAAGAAGTCGTTCGTCTTCTGGATTTGAGTTACCTCGAAGAGGTCTTGAGCGAGCAAGATGCTCTCGAACTACTCCGGAGCCAACTGGCGGGCCGCGGCAGCCGCATCTCGATTCTGCAAAGCGGCTATCCGGGATACGATACATCCGTCGGGTGGATGGCCTACGACGATCAAAAAGTTCGCGATCTGACTGCCCGTGCCATCGATTCGGGCTTCAAGGCCTTCAAGCTGAAAGTGGGATCGGACGACGGGAGTCGCGATTTACGGCGCGCCGCTGTGCTGCGCGAATGCGTCGGAGATTCCGGCACTCTCATGTTCGACGCCAACCAGCGCTGGAGCCTTCCGGTTGCCATTCGCATGTGCCGTGATCTTGCCGTGTACCGGCCATCATGGATTGAAGAGCCCACTCATCCGGACGACGTTCATGGGCACGCCGTGCTGGCGCGCGAAATAGCTCCCATTAAGATCGCGGCGGGCGAGCATATTCCCAATCGAGTCGTGTTCAAGAACTTTCTCCAGGCTTCGGCGCTTCATTACGTACAGGCCGACTGCACCAGGCTGGCGGGCGTGAGCGAGTTTCTCACCGTGAGTCTTCTTGCGAAGAAGTTCCTACTTCCGATAGTTCCGCACGTGGGGGACATGGGGCAATTGCATCAGCACCTTGTCTTATTCAATCACATTGCGCTGGGACACGAGGTCTTATTCCTGGAGCACATTCCGCACCTGCGCAGTCACTTCGTTTTCCCGGCGTCAGTTGCAGATGGCTGTTACAA
>DATBYP010000192.1:0-9343 GCA_036513675.1 Candidatus Acidiferrum sp. | reverse complement strand
AACTCGATGGCCGATCCGGACGCGATTCATCCTGAAGATTCCACAGTTTCCGCTCCGAACGGCGCGTGGAAGCAAACCGTTCCGGCGTTAACAATCGAAGCTATTGGTAGTCGCACGAGTTGTGCGAAGAGGAATTTAGGTTGTAAGGGGGGTTCTCTCGGCCAGGCGCACTGCTGAGCGAAGATATATGCCATAGTCGTAATTGTATTGTTAACATGAAATTGACATTCAATGGCTAAGAGGTGCCCGTCCCATTGGGAGATTGGCGTTCCGGGGTTATCGCTTGCTTAATTTCTCTCTGCGAATTATTCCTTGGCCTTCTTGCAGCACGAGCAGTTGATTTGGGGCTACATTCTTGAATGATTCCACTAGGCCCAAAGGCCAGTGGACTTCGACCACGTCCGCCTGAGTTGCTTGGCCGAGGCCAAAATGCAGGCGAAAGTCATTTTGGGACATGTAGCTGGACCCGCTCATTACCTCGTTTATTTGAGCATGTTTGCCTGTAACCACTTTCACGCGCGAGCCGATGGCGCTGCGGTTGGACTTGGTGCCGATGCATTTGATTTTCAGCCAGTTGTTTCTCGATCGGCTGTCATTGCGGAGAAGCGACGGCGGCTCATTCATGTTGATAATCGCGATGTCGACGTCTCCGTCGTTGTCGAAGTCGCCGAATGCGGTGCCTCGGCTGCTGTGCGGCTGAGTCACGGCCGGTCCGGTGCTCAAGCTAACGTCTGTAAAGCGCCCGTTGCCGAGGTTCTTGTATACAATTTTTCTTTCCTTGAATGTGACGTGCAGCCTCCGAGTGTCGACTTCTGGGAAAACATGGCCGTTCGACATGAAGATGTCGGCCCAGCCGTCGTTGTCGAAATCGAAAAGGCCCACTCCCCATCCCAGATATTTCGTATTCACGCCCAAGCCAGCCTGAAAAACCGCGTCGTAGAAAGTGCCGTCGCCGTTGTTGTGATATAGATTGGCAGTCTGATCGGAGTAGTTTGTCTTCACGATATCGAGCCAGCCGTCACAGTCGTAGTCGCCGACTCCCACACCCATGCCTCCCTGCGACGTCCCATTCTCATTCAGCGCGCAGCCGGCGTCGGTGCCGATTTCTGCGAACGTGCCATCGTGATTGTTGCGATAGAGCCGGCTTGGTACGGAGTCGCACGCCACGTAAATGTCGGGCCAGCCGTCGTTGTCAAAGTCGGCCGCGCACACGCCAAGTCCGTACGAGCCCACGGGAATCCATTGATTATCGACAGAAGTCGGAGCCACGAGGCCACGCGGGATGGAGATGCCTGATCGCTCGGAGACGTCTTCGAAGGTTCCATCGCCACGATTGTGGTACAGAATGTTCGTGCCGCCGCTGAGACCCTGCGGCCCACACCCGACGGACAGACCAAAATACCTGCAGTACTGGTTCGCGCCCGGTTGAGGCGCCACGCGAGGATCGAAATTTACGTAGTTTGCGACAAAGAGGTCCAGGTGACCGTCACGGTCGTAGTCCAGAAAGGAGCAGCCGGTGTTCCAGCGCGGCGCAGGGCTATGTTGATCGAGGCCAGTTTTTTGCGAAACGTCGGTGAATGTCCCGTCTCCGTTGTTGTGGTAAAGGACGATTCCGCCCCAGTAGGTCACAACGAGATCGTCATATCCGTCGTTGTCATAATCTCCGACGCAGCATCCCTGACCCCATCCCGATCGCAGCAGTCCCGCTTTCTCCGTTACGTCGGTAAACGAGCCATCGCGGTTATTGTGAAACAGGAAGTTGGCAGGCTGATGTTGCGGCGAGATGTCTTCAAATCTCGTCCCGTTGACCATAAAAATATCCAGCCAGCCGTCGTGGTCGTAGTCGAAGAGAGCCACGCCACATCCGATTTCTTCCAGGAGCCAGCGCTTGCGCGTGAGGCCGCCAAAAACATTGATTGCTCCGCCTAATCCGGCCTGAGCGGCGATATCTGTAAAGGAGAATCCCGCCACATGGTCGAGACTGCTCGCGGATTTCCGGCTGGCGGGTCCAGTCGGCGATCTCTGAAGGCCCGCCGTATCCCGCATTCCTGCCAGCAGTAACGACGCGGGAACGACTGAGCTCAACGAACCAAGCTGACGGAGAAAGTCACGCCGTGACCCGGAGAAGCCGCGATGAAGAGTCATCCGAGCACGTTCCGAGGCGTGCGAGAGACTCGATTCAATTGCGTGCAATTGCGCAAATCTCTAAATCGCGCAGAGGAGTTCGGCATTTTTCGATCAGTCGGGCAAAAGCAATCGGAGACGTAAGTCGGTCTGCGAAATACGTTCCGCTTCCAACTTGCGTGACTCGGCAAAATGACTTTCTGACTCGGCCGTTTTGCCGAGGCGTCTAAGCAACAGGCCGAGCTGATGGTGGGCTTGCACGGAGCGAGGATCGAGCGAAATCGCGCGTTCGAGAACTTGTTGGGCTTCGTCATATTCGTGCTGTCTCAAAAGTATGCTCCCCAGCTTGACATATGAAGGAGCATGCTCGGGATGGCTCCGGAGTAGGTCGCGAAGCACCGCCACGGATTGGGCGTCCTGGCCAAGGGCATCGTAGGTGAGAGCTAGATAGTAGGAGGCCGCAACCTGGTCAGGTTGCGTTTTTAGGCTTTGTTTCAGCGAGGACTCGGCCTCAGGGTACTTGCCCTGCAGGTACTCCACGGCTCCGACGGCGTACTTCAGGACAGCGTCGTGCGGATGTTTTTGCAGGAGTGCGCCGAACAGGGACGCAGCCTTGGCGAGGTTACCGTGACCTACGTTGGCGGAGGCCAAAACATAGACGTACGAGTCCTGATCAGGCTTCAGGCCGACAGCCTTGGTAAGGGCAGGCAAAGCATCCTCGAGTAGATTTCGCTGGAGGCACAACTTTCCAAACTGGAATAGGATTTCAGGATCTTCCGGAGCCTGTTGTTTCGCGGTGATCAGGTGCGCCAAAGCCTTCTCGGTGTCTCCTTGCCGCTCGGCAATCTCGGCAAGGCCCGCCTCGCAGGCCGCGCAGGCGGAGTTCAAGGAGAGCGCCAGTTGAAAATTGCGTTCCGCGTGGTCCAGAATTCCCAGCGATAGGTAGCTTTTTCCGAGTTTGAAGGCGAGCGTAGGTGTGGGATGGGCAGTTATCTTTGTTTCTTCGGCTTCGAAGATGTGTTGCGCCTCAAGGCTCATGCCGAAGACCGCCAAGGTATTGCCAAACTCAAAGGACGATTCGTCGGACGCCGCCGGCAAGTGCTGCCAGGTACGAACAAGCGCTCGCAACTCGTCTTTTCTTCCAAGCGACCCATAGTCCGTTGCGAGCAACAGGATTCCGTCATCAGAATCGCTCAATTGACCTACGATCGGCCCAGCCACGACCAGGGACTGCTGATAGTTATGGAGAGATGCTTCAACCTTAGCCAAGTCAAACCGAGCGTTGAAGTTCCCTGGGTCGAGTCGCAGGACTTCCTGGAAGTTTTTGCGAGCTAGATCAGCCTTGCCCTGAAACACATAGGCGTTGCCCAGGGTTGTTCGAGCACCCACCAGGTTAGGATTAAGCGCTAGGGCTTGGGTCAGAAAGCTGGTGCTCTCTTTGTATTTGCCCTCCTGCAGGCGAATCGTGCCCAGCAGCGCCAAGCCGAGCGGTCGCGTCGTGGGATTCTCAAGGGCCTGGCGCGCCTCGGCTTCCGCCTGTTGCACTTGTCCCTGCTCCAAGAGGTGTGCCGCCATGTCAATGTGGTTCAGTTGGGCGAAGCCGAGGGTTGGCAACAATAAAGCTATGAGACAGAGCTTGTACCAGCGGTGCAATGGCCCAAAACGGCCAGCGGAATACCCTAATAACGATGCGCGCTGGTCGAAATTTCCCATGGCAGCGGATGATAACAGGGCTCCAAAGTAGCGGCAACGCCCCACGTTTTCCCAGTTTACGTGCGCATGGAAGGGTTGTGAGCGTGCGCCGCCCAGTGTAAATTGTCTTGCCGAGAGGGTGGACTATTGCGCTGAATTCATCCGGCGATCTGGGGAGCTTGGCAGCTTAATGTTCAGAAGAAGAGGATCGCACGCCCACTCGCGCCGTGCCTTCCTGAAGCATGTGCCCGCTGCGCTCGCCGCGGGCTATCTACCGAGGTTACCCTGGTCACTTTCCTTTCCAACGCCACAAGGCAACAGCAAGTTCCCGTTTGAGCTTGTCCCGCCCGAAGTGAGCGGGATTACGTGGGCGCACCAAAACGGGCGTTCGTCAGAGATGTACCTGCCGGAGACCGTAGGCGCCGGGTGCGGTTTCATCGACTATGACAACGACGGCTGGATGGACATTTATCTGGTCAACAGCGGAAAGTGTGATTTCTTCGAGCCCCAGCCACCGCTGCGCAATGCGCTTTACAGAAACAACCGCGACGGAACATTTACGGACGTGACGGAAAAGGCCAAAGTCCCGGGCGGCGGGTACGGTATGGGCGTGGCGGTTGGAGATTACGACAGCGACGGCTTGCCCGACATCCTCGTGACGCAGTACAACGGCGTCATCCTCTACCACAACAACGGTGATGGCACATTCACCGATGTCACCCGGAAAGCTGGGCTGCCGACCGTGGGCTGGGCATCGAGTGCGGTCTGGTTTGACTACGACAACGACGGGAAACTCGATCTCTTTATTTGCCGGTTTGTGGATTTTGACAGGTCCAAGAACAAGTTCTGCGGCAACCGTGGGACCGGCGAGCGCTATTACTGTATCCCGCGCGTTTACGATCCAATGCCAAGCTGGCTGTTCCACAATAATGGCGATGGTACTTTTACAGATGTTAGCCGCGAGTCTGGGATCGCGAAGTCGCTCGGCAAGGCGTGGGGCGTCGTTGCTTGCGACATCAATAACGATGGGCGGATGGATTTATTTGTGGCCAATGACACCGTGGAGAATTTTCTGTTTCTGAATCGTGGCAACGGCAAGTTCGAGGAGATCGGTCTGCAGGCTAACGTGGGCTACAGCAGCGAGGGACGGGCGAGGTCCGGGATGGGGGTGGACGCCGCCGACTACGACCAGGACGGCTGGACGGATTTGTTCGTCACCAACGTGGACCAGGAGATGTATTCGCTGTACCACAACAATCGCGATGAGACCTTCGACGATATGGCCGTCCCTTATGGCATCGGCAAGGTTACGCGGCTGATGAGCGGGTGGGGCGTGAAATTTTTTGATTACGACAACGACGGGACCCTCGACCTGTTCCTTGCCAACGGCCACCCTGACGACAAAATCCAGGAGCATTCCAGCGAAGTGAAATACCGCGAGCCGATGTTGCTCTTTCACGGTACAGGCCGCGGATTCGAGAATGTGACGGCTGGCAGCGGCCCCGTGTTTTCTAAACCGTATGCCGCGCGTGGTATGGCGATCGGGGATTTTAATAATGACGGCGCCCTTGACGTCCTCGTTGCGATTAATAGCGGGTCGCCGCTGCTGCTTAAGAATCAGGTGGGCCGGCTAAACCACTGGTTGGGGGTTAAGCTGCTCGCGAAGCGAAGCAATCCGGATGCGGTCGGCGCGCTGATTACCTGGCAGGCTGGAGATCTGAAGCGGTCACACTACAAGACGGGAGCGGGAAGTTATCTGGCCTCTCACGATCCGCGCGTGGTGTTGGGCCTCGGCAAGCGCACGCAGATCGACTGGGTAGAGGTGAAATGGCCTCCGCCTAGCGGGCGTGTGGAACGCTTCGCGAAGGTCCCCATCGATCAATACATTACGCTCGTCGAAGGGCAAGGGAGCCTAGTCCGAAAACCGGCTTAGTCGCGTTGGCTCTTGGGTTGCTGCGGGTTGGCGGAGCGATTGGCGAGATTTCGCCGCCGCATTTCTTCGATGTCGTTCGTTTCTTTGTCCAGGCGCGTGAACGAATCCAATGCCTTGCGGCTTTCCTCCATTTTCCCGAGCCGCCGGTAAATACGCGCTAGAACGTAATAGTAAGCAGACGCCCGCGGATTAGACGAGATGCCCTGGTTCAGTGCATCGACCGCATCATTCAGTCGGCCTTGCGCCTCCCGGGCCTTCGCTTTCTGGAACCAAGCGCCATCCGACTTAGGGTCGAGGTTTAGCGCCGCGTCGGCGTACTCGAGCGCCTTCTCGGTGTCGGACTTGCGATTGTAGTAAGCGCTCAAGTTGACGTGCGCCGATACGAACTTTCCCTTGCGGGCCTCGTTGATGGCAATGGCTCGCTCGTAGCTCGCGATCGCACCGGCCTCATTGCCCGCTGCCTCTTGAGCAAAACCCAAAGCATCCAGACCTTCCATGTACGAAGGGTCGAGGCGAACCGCCGCTTCAAATTCCCTTAGCGCAGCGCTCCAGTCATCCTGGATGGAGAATAGTTTGCCCAAGTCGAAATGCATCTCGGCGGATTGCGGGTTGTACCGGATTCCCTGCTCGAATTCCGTCTGGGCGGCGTCGAATCTTCCGATGGTCATCAAATCGCGGCCGAGAATTTTGTGCGCCTCGGCATTCTGGATGTCGAGTTGGAGCGACTTCGCGAGCGCCTGAATGGATTCGCCGACCTTCCGCTGGGCGAACAGACAATAGCCCAAGGCATACCAACCCCAAGAGGATTTCGCGTGCTCTTTGACATAAGCAGACAAGAGGGGTTCAACCTCCGCGAATCGCCCGTCTCGGATATGGCGTTCGAATTCGGGGATGCGTTGGAAATCGTCTGCTGCACCTTTTTCGATCGAAAATGTCTCGATCTTCTCCCTGGCGGACAGATCGCCGGGATTGAGTTCTAGAGTCTTTCGATATGCGGCGGAAGCACCCTCGGCATCGCCTTGTTTTTCAAGAACCCCTGCCAAAAAATGTTGCGCGTCGGCAGATTCGGGCTGCAGCACAAGTGCGCGCCGGAATTTGGCAGCGGCTTGGTCCAATTCGCCTTTGTCGAGCGCGACACGGCCTTCCGCGATGTCCAAGTCCGCGTTCTGCTTCCGGTCGTCGGTAGCAGCCAGGTCGCGGCTCTTTTGCAATTCCACGGCGGCCTCGTCGCTCTGTCCTGCCCGCGACAGAGCCAGCCCGAGCTGATAGTGAGCCGCGGTATTCTGCGAATCCACTCGCACCGCTTCTTGAAGCTCCGCGATGGACTGCTCGAGTTTCCCTTCCCTGAGAAGTTCCTTGCCCAACGCCAAGCGCGCTCTCGCGAAGCTCGGCTCGGTTACAAGTACTTTGCGCAACTGATCGATTTCTTTTGCTGGTCCGTAGTTCGGGTCTGCACCGTAAGCCATGGCTAGATTGAACTGCGCTTTTAGCATTCCCGGCGCGAGGGACACCGCCTTTTCGAGTTCGCGGACAGCGGCTCCAGTGTCGGTGGAGATCAGAACTGCGCCGAGATTCGCGTGTGCGTCCGCATAATTGGGCTGAATACGCAACGCTTCGCGAAACTCGGCTATCGCTGCCTTCTCATCGTTTGCCTGCGCGAGCACCAGTCCCATGTTGTTGTGCGCCTCGGCGGAATCCGGGCGCAGCCTGGCAGCCTCGCGGAACTCCGCCAGGACTTCTTGGCTGCCTGCACCCTTGCGTCCCAGCAGGAGGCCGAGCACGTTGTGCGCTTCGGCGTGGTCCGGCTTTTTAGCCAACAGTTCGCGAATACCGGCGGCGGCCGTTTCCCAGTCCGGGGCGGCGCCGGAGGGAGCGGGGATATTGAGCCCGGCCGCGAATTGCCCCATGGCCTTATCAACATCGCCTGCGCGAAGAAAAAGAATTCCGAGGTCGACGTATACGGCGGGAGAAGACGGAAGTAGGGCAATGGCTCGTTGCAGAGCCTTGCGCGCGTCTTCTAATTGGCCGGTTTCGCGCAGGGCCGTCCCCAAGAAGGCATAGCTTGCGCCTGTAGCCATATCCAGTCGAACAGCCTCTTGCAGCTCGGATATACCTTTAGTCTTCGAACCGCTGTACCAGAGGGCGACGCCGAAATTGTAGTGCGCGTCCGCAAGATCCGGCTGCAGGGCGACGGCTCGCTGCAAATGGACTAGCGCGGCAGTCAGATCTCCCTGTTGACCCAATATGAAGCCGAGCAGATTCTGTACGTCCGCGCGTTCGTTATCTTTGCTGAGGGCTTCGTTGAGGAGTCGTTCGGCATCTTTCAGATCGCCGTGCGCCGCGGCTTGCTGTCCACGTTTGTAAAGCTCATCAACCGGACTCACGGGCGGACTCACCGGCGGCTGCCGTGGCTTACGCAGCGATGCAGCTTGCTGTTTTAGCGCTTGGCCCAGCGCGTAGTAAGCCTCCCGGGACTCCGGATCGATGCGTACCGCGTTCTCGAATGCCGCAATGGCTCCGCGAAGATCGCCGCTCTGCTGCAAGGTCTGGCCGAGAACGTATTGGACATTGGCATTTTTGGGTTCGCGCTCTGCGACGAGCCGCAGATGCACAAGCGCTCCCTTGGCGTCCCCATTTTCGCGAAGAGCCACGGCTAAATTCATACGCGCCGCTGGGTTTTTTGGCTCAAGCGCGAGGGCCCTTTGAAACATCTTGACCGCTTCGGCCAACTCGCCATCTTTCGCTAAGGCCGATCCCAGATTCGTGTAAGCCCGCGCGTATTTCGGGTCAAGCGAGATGGCCTTGCGGAATTCCACGGCGGCGCCGGGGAAATCTCCTTGCTCCAATGTGGCGACGCCGAGCCAGTTATGTGCGTCCGCGGACGTGGGCCCGAACTTCACTGCGGATTGAAAGGCAGTGAAGGCTTGCTGGTAGTCGTTGCGGTCCCAATATGCCAGGCCAAGGGCGACGTAAAGCTTGGGGCTGCCCGGATGCTGTTTTATTTGCTCCTCAAGCTGAGTGACCGATGGCGGCGCTTTGTCGTTTACTTGTGCGCGGCCAGGCAGTATTGAGCCCGCCACCAAAACGATGAGGGCTAAGGTTCGAATTACTCTCGTGTGAGGGTTCATTGATTCGGTGCAACAGCCGAGGCTGCAAATTCAGGCTATTTGAGTTCTCGTATGATAACGCATCAACGCGATACGTCCGAAGCAAATCCTCCTGAAGATTCGTCGAAGCTTGACGTCACCAGGTGATGCGGAGAAGTGACAAACCTTGCCGTGGTAACGCGAATTGCAGATGCATTTCGCCATGCTTAAGCGGAGTCCATGCCGGCGAAGTGAGGAGTTGCAACTGTCCGGCGCGCTGCAGTTGTTCAAATTGCTCGGCGGAAGGAGATTGCGGGGAACCTATTTCCTTCCAAGCTGTGAACGCATTGCTGCAATGGCGGTCAATGCGAAAATGCTCAAGAAGCGCAAGGCTTAGGGAGCCAGGCAGCGCACGGATGGTTAGATTGATGGGCGCTGCGGGCACGTCGACGTCCTCGTCATGATAATTCCAAATGAGGATGTCGATTTCCTGATTCTTGCGCGTGGC
>DATBYP010000191.1:0-28138 GCA_036513675.1 Candidatus Acidiferrum sp. | reverse complement strand
GATTAATGAGCTGCCAGCGATAGTAAGTTTTCCAGTCGGCAAGAGGAACGCTGGTCAGCATGCCATCGAGCGCCTTGAAGAAGTCCGGCTGTCCGATGTTGATCTCCGTGAGCTTGGGGCTGCCCACCGACTGAAAGTATGGGTCCCACCCAAGGTGCGGCGTCAGGGCCTGCGCGTCCGCGACGCTCATCTTGTGATAAATCTTCTCGGGATCGCGCCGCTCCACATTGGTCATGGACGCCTTTGCTAGCGAAGTCTCAATGCCCAGGATAGTGTTTGCTGCCGCCGTAGCTTTCTCCTGTCCATCGCCTGCTAGCATGAGCACCTTGGTCACGTGCTCCGCGAACTGCCGGCGCAGTTTTTTCGATTCCTCGTCGTCGCGCGTGTAGTAGTCGCGGTCCGGAAGACTCAGCCCGCCCTGATTCGCTTCTCCAATAACTTTGGTGCTGTCCTTGAAATCCTGGTCGGAGCCGAAATTAAAGAGCACGCCCACGCCTTCGGTTTGCAAGCGCGCGCCAGTGTCAATCAAGCCGGCCGTGTCGTGAACCGCTTCGATGGAAGCCAGCTCCGCGCGAATCGGCGCCAGTCCCTGGGCATCAATCTCCTTGGTGTCCATGCAGCTTGCGTAAAAATCACCAATCTTTTGCTCGTTCGAGCCGCGAGTGGCGGACGTGTTCGCCGCCGCCGTTTCCAGGATACCGCGCAGCGCCTCTTGATTTCTGTCCGCCAAAGTAACGAAGCTGCCCCACAGCGGATATTCCGGTGGAATGGGATTATTCTTCAGCCAGCCGCCCACAGCGAATTGATAAAAGTCGTCGCAAGGCTTGCACGTGCGGTCGAGATTAGCCACGTCAAAGCCATTGGAAGTGCGTTCATCCGCGGCCATCACGCGGGAACCTCCGGTGAGCGCCACGAAGAGCGAACCAAAAACTGCAACGGCAAGAATCAGCGTTGCCGAGAGTCGGCGCGCAGCCATGTTTTACCTCTTTCCCTTTGCTGAAACGTTGCGCGATTTGCGCCTGCGATGCGAAAAACGCAGTAACATCCTACTGGCTAATTTGACGCGCAGCCACGAAAAATGGAAGTGTAGGCCCGCACGCCGGCCTCACCGAAGAGCCGTGCCGTAGAAAACATTGTGGCCCCCGCGCAGATCGTGCCCGTAGATTAGGACGACCGTGATGCTTCCAAGCACGCGCACTTTGCATTGCGCGCCCGTGTCCCACAACCATTGCCGCGAGCCAAACAAACCAGAAGAGTCCGTAATGCGTCCGGTATCGAGAAACGGGCCAAGTTTCACGGTGAAGAGCCCATTGCTGTAAACGTTTTTATCCATCTCCCAATTCGCGAGGAAATAGCGGCGGCCAAGCGGCGCCGCGCCCTTGCGTCCGCCGGTAGTGCCTGCGTGCCCGCGCAGCCAAAGGTCATTGTCGCGCTCGACTCCGAGTTGGAACAGTTCGTCCAGCGGCACGCGGCCGACTGTGGCGCCAGCGCGAAGGCGTGTCCGCATCTCGTAATCGTCGCCGCTCGCACGTGGCAGCCAGCGCGCGTCCAAGAAACCCCGCGCCGCGCCGGACGCCCCGAGATTTTGCGCGAATGTCCGGCCGATCCCTCCCTCCGCCGATGCGTCCAGCGTGAAGCGCCGCTCGGGCACGCGCAGTAGCGCTCGGTCCGCGCGCAGCCAATATCCAAACGAATTCGCGTCCGTGAAAAAAGTCCTTTCCGCCGTGGTGTTAATCCCCTGTAGATTACGGAATGAGCGGCTCGCAACTTCCATTCCCATACTCCAACTCCAGCGAGCGCTCGCCACCGAATGCAACTCGACCCCTCCCGCAATACGGCGCAAATTCACATCGCCCAATGCCGCGCCGCCGAAGAACGTATTGCCGAGGTTCCAATTTTCGTTTCGCGCGTCGAAATACATCTGCAAGCGTCGAGCCGGGTTGTCAAAAACAGGCGTCGAAACCATTCCGAAAGCGCGGCGCTTTTCAGGATCCCATCGCAGCAACGAAGTGACGTTTATCGTGCGATGTCCGATGTTGTAGATCTCGGGATAGACCGTCGCGTATGGCACTCCACTCAGCAGCGCGACCGCGCCCTCCAGCTTGGAATCTCCCCAACCGTTGCGCTCTGCAATATGCAGCGTGGCGTTAAAATGTTCGCCGGCGGGCGTAAGCTCCACCCGCTCACGCGAAAAGATACCGAGATTCTCAAGCCGTGCGCGAGTAGCGAGCAACGCATCGCCGCTCAAAACTTGCGGAGCATTGAAAGCAACCGCTCGGTTCAGCAGGACTTTGTCGAGTCGCGGAGGAGGTTGCACAGCGACGTTGCGCAGTCGCGGTTTGTCGATAGCATTCCAGTATTTCAGCGCCCCTTCGAGATTGCCTTGCAAAAAGTAGATCGTTCCGAGGAAATCAAGCGTGTAGGTATCTCGAGAACCGAGGCGAAGCGCCGCGCGCAGGTTTCGTTTCGCCGCGGGAAATTCATTCTGCTTGTAATCGATTCCAGCCAGTTCCACCAGAAATCGCGGGTCGTTCGGACTCTTTAGGTGCCCGGCTGAGAAGGCTTGGCGGGATTCGTTCCATTGCTGCTGTCGAGCGAGCGCCAGGCCCCGAAGGAAATCCAGCTCCGGAGACTGCTCTTGAGGACCTTGTGACACCTTCGCCGCTTCGTCCCATTGGCCGGAGTCAAATGCCCTTTGCGCGGCGGAAAGGCGCGCCGCGTCTGATGAGGTCTGGGCAAGTGCTGTCGAGCCCACCGCAAGCGAAAGAAAGAGAAGAATCAGTTTGCCGCGGCGGGCACGGCGAGGAGCATCCAATTTCGCGCAGCTTGCCATTCTTTTTCGAATTCCTGGCGCTCCATCCGCAAGAGCTTCCCGCGCGCCGGATCGTTCACGAAAACCGCTTCTTGCTCCCAATCCATCCCCGTCACAACCACGTAATGAAGCGGCGCTTTCGCGCTGCCCGGTTGGCTGCTTGGTTGTATGCTGACGATCAGCGGCCTTCCTTGCTCCAGGTGCTGCCGCAAATCGCTCCACTCGCCGCGCACCGCAAACTCGCGAAAGCCAGACTCGCGAAAATATCTCTGCATGTCCGAAGCAAAAATGCCGCGTGCCTTTCGCGAATAGAGCTGCTTTTGGATGGCCGCGATGTCCGCCCGGCCGGCAGCGACCGCCGTGCCGTGAGCGCTCCAGTACTGCAGCAGCATCGAAATCGCTGCGGAACCGCAGCCGTCTTCAGTTTGTTTCACATAAGGAACATCGAGCCACACGCCCGAGCTCTTCGCCGGCGCCGCTTGGGCAGGCAGCGCCGGAAAAGTAGCCAATAAAAAAACGGGCAAAAAACGAAGCATCGAGGTCTTTCAAGAGCGCGCTAACGACTTGTTTCAGTGCAAAACCGCTACCAGCGCAATCACGAGTACCGCGATGATGATGATGATCAGCAAGTCGCGGTCTGATAGGCTGCCGGCTCGTCCGGCGGCGAAATTGTCTTGCACTTGGCGGGAGCGCGCAGCCAGCTTCGCCACGTCCTCATCACTTAGCTGACCGACCGCCTTATCCACTTTGCTGTATTCGATGTTCGCGGACTTGAGCGCGTTCTGCGCTTGTTCGGACGAAAAAAGCTGTCGCACCGCGGCCTCGTTCGCTCCCCGCGTTTCGGCCGGCCGCGCCGCATCCTTGCTCAACTCTTGAGAGCTGACAACGTGTTTGTCCTGGGGCTGCGCTTGCACTTGCCCGGCATTCAGGCCAGAAAACAGCATAACGATTACTGCCAACGCCCGACCACACCTCCGCGCGCAAACAATCATCCATCCTCCTATAGAATTTCATTCGTCGGCTGGGCTACCGACGTCGCCGAATTATACCGCGCGGGCTATAACAATTATCACCACAATGACGATAATCGCCAGGATGATATAGGCCAGGTGTTTGGCGGAAATAGATCCGGCCGCAAAATCGCTTTCTGCTTGGCGTGAACGATCCGCCAACTGCGCCACTTCTTCATCGCTCAACTGCCCGAGGGCCTTGTCTACTCGCTGATAATCGACTTTCGCGGATTTCAGCGCTTCCTGCCCTGCGTCCGAAGACAACAAGTGCCGAATGGCACCTTCGTTCGCCTGACGCGTCTCCGCTGGCCGGGCTGCTTGTTTATTTAACTCCTCGAGCGTAACAACATGTTGTCGCATTTCCTGCGATTGTGCTCTCGCCGGAGAAACCGCTCCACCCACCCACACAGCCAAACCCAGCATCGAAGCACAGAATCTCACGCGCGCATTCATACTCCCTCCTGTTTTATGGGCCGAGGTTCTACCGATTGCCATGGATTGGCCGGGTTCCGGCTGCCAATTAGACTGCGCACTCTCAAAAAAGGTTGACCATCGGTGAGGGCGAGGCCAGATGCTGTGGCGCAGCCTCGGAAAACTCTACTTCGCGGCTACCGGCGTCCCATACTTCGACATATCCACCGCGCGCCATTCTCCACTTTCGATTCCAGCGCGGATCTGCGCTGCCGACTTGCCTTTGTGAGTTTGTTCATAGGAGTAGATCGCTTCCCGCATGCAAACATCGCACCCCGAGCCATGTTTGCTGGCGAAGCAATCGAGCAGGCTGGTGTGCCCTTGGCTGCGGTCGCAATGGCAATAGCAGGGCTGCTGGTAAAGAACTTTCTTTACGCGAGCCGCAATCAAGTAGGCGTTTTGCACCACGACGTTTGTGAACTGCGAAGGGCTGAGCGTTTCCGGAAGCCGGCCTTTCGGCGCTTCGTTGTGAAACGCAGGCACCGGCTCTTCCGTACCCTGCGCCGCACGGGAGGTTGCACGCGGCGCGGCAATCGCTAAGCCTAGTGCCGCTCCGCACAAAATCGCGCCGCAAATGATTCGGTTTTTCGCTCCCATGTGTCACTCCCCAAGGCGCAAGAAACGCGCTTCGCGTCCAAACCGTCATCCACTCTACTTCTGCAAAGCGAAAATCTCTACCGACAGACCTAATTCAGATTGGGATCCGATGGGGGAAACGCCAGCGCAGCTCTCGCCCCGGCCACGCGCGTGGCCAAATGCTTTTCCCGTAAATTACGCTGCACGCGCCGGCCCCACGTCCGCACAAAGGAAAAGTTGAGTATTCCGCCGATGGCTGAGCTGGCCAGAGGAATCATGCGTCCAACCCATTTCTCGGCCGTCTCCTCGCCCAGTTTCAACGCGAGCCGCTGCGCAATGCGCGGTGCCAATTTCTCAAACATCTGCTTCTCAACTAAATCTTTTCCGTAGTCCACGCCGGTTGCTGTTGCGGCGGCCATCCACAATTCCATCCGTTCATCCTGGCCGCGTGTTTCAAATCCGTACAAGAGGCAAAGCCGCTGAATCAAGCGCAACGTGATCGCCGTGAGGATGCTCGCGTCCGGCAGCAGTGTGATCATTCCGCCCAGCCCAAATCCCGCACCTTCGGCCAGCGCCAGCCGTTCCGCATCGCGGATCAGCTTTTGCGCAATGGCATCCAGCCGCTCCAACGGCACGTCATGCATGCGGCTGAAATTCGGCACCCAAAGCCCGTGCTTATCCGCAAGCTGCCCACGGAAATCCTCGGGATTTACCTCCAGCGACCGCAAGCCACGCCGCACTCCGAAGCGCAGCACCCTGTTCAGGCCCCGCCCCACTGCCGATCCCCGCTGCATTTTGCGAAATTCTGCCATCACCCTTCCATCCTAGGACGTTTGGAGTCGTCCAGGCAATACCGGTGTTGTATCAACGACGCGCAACTTGCATCTAATACTTGGTTTTTAGTACGGGGTTACCCGCCACGTAGCATCCAAGGTGCGGTACTACTTGACGCCGAGACGCTTTTCTGTAAACTGCCCTTTCGCCATGGCCACTATGGCACAATTCGTCCCCACGGAAGTCCCGCTGGACTTCGATGTTCCGCAGCGGGAGGCCGCTTTTTTCTATGGGCTCTTCCTTCGCGGCCATTCCGCTGAGCAATTGCGCCGCGATATCGAAGTCCCACCTGCGGTGCTAGCCAAGTGGCATCGCGAAGCCGAACGCGAGCCGGAGCTGCGCGACATTTTTTCCCGCATGGTGGAATACCGCCGCCACGTCCTCGCCATCTTTGACACGCTTGTCGGCTGGGACGGCCAGCAGCAGCGCGTCCAATAAACCTCCTGCCGGGCCGCTTCTCCCCAAACGAGCTGTACCACCGAACAGGCCAAAAACGGCCAGGCAACCCTATTTTGAGTTCCGCGTTCTAACCTTCCCCGGGGGCACAAGTGTCACATAATGCAGGACATTCGCTAATTGACGGGAACTTTCCCCCGGGTTAGAATCCCTGTCCTAGACGTTGAGGTGTCTCTATGTTGCGGGTAGCCCGTTCTACCGTCCTTTCATTCCTTTCATTTGCGATTATCGCGCCGCCGCTTCTTGCGCAAGATGCGCAAGATCCTAAAGCACCTCCCGCCTCCGTAAAGCCCGACAAAGAACAAAAGAGGAAAAGCAAGCGGTCCCTGAAGGAACTCGACTTCGTTTACCGGCAGTGGCTCAACGAGGACGTCGTTTACATTATCTCTCCCGAAGAGCGCCAACTCTTTTTGCAACTGGGAACTAACGAAGAGCGCGAAAGTTTCATTGAGCAGTTCTGGTTGCGCCGTAGCAGTAATCCCGACCTTCCCGATAACGAGTTCAAAGAAGAACATTATCGCCGCATAGCGTATGCCAACGAGCATTTCGCTTCGGGAATTCCCGGCTGGAAGACTGACCGCGGCCGCATGTACATCATGTGGGGTCCCGCCGACGAGGTCGAATCCCATCCGACTGGCGGCTCTTATGATCGCCCCATGGAAGAGGGCGGCGGTTCGACTACGACGTATCCGTTTGAAACGTGGCGCTATCGTTACATGGAAGGCATCGGCGAAAATGTGATCTGGGAATTCGTCGACCCCAGCGGTTCCGGCGAATATCACCTCACGATGGACCCTTCCGAAAAAGACGCCCTCTTACACGTTCCCGGCGCGGGCTTGAGCTTAATGGAATCCATGGGCATGGCTTCCAAGAAAGATCGTTTCACTCGCTCTGACGGCACGAACCTGCCCACAGCATTGGGTGGCCAGAGCGCCAACATGAACGAGTTCAGTCGCCTCGAGCAGTACTCCAAGGCCTTCCGCCCGCCGGCCGTCAAGTACAAAGATCTCGAAGCCCTGGTGACCGCGCGTATCGTGCGTGACCAGGTGCATTTCACTTACCGCACCGATTATCTCAAGGTGACCAACGACACCGTGCTAGTCCCCGTCACGGTGCAGATTCCCAATAATCAACTCTCCTTCGACAATAAAGAGGGCGTGCACTCCGCAACGATGAATATCTTTGGCCGCGTCAGCACTCTTACCGGCCGGGTCGTGCAAACTTTTGAAGATCCCGTCAGCCGCGATTTCCCAGAGAGCCTATTCCAGAAATCTCTGAAGTTGCAGTCCATCTATCAAAAGGCCATTCCCCTGCGTCCCGGTCTGTATCGCTTGGATATAGTCATCAAGGACGTCAAGAGCGGTAACGTCGGCGTAATCAACACACGCCTGCAAGTTCCCAAGTATGACGACGACACGCTCGAAACCAGCTCGCTGATTCTTGCCGATCAACTCGAACACGTGCCCGCGAAGCAGATTGGTACCGGCCAGTTCGTGCTGGGCTCCTCAAAAGTTCGGCCCAAACTCGACGGCGAATTCGCTTCCAACGTAAAGCTCGGCATCTACATGCAGGTTTACAACCTGAAGCCAGACGAAAAGACGCACAAGTCCAACGCTACCTTCCAATACACCGTCAAGAAGGGCAGCGAGCAAGTGATGCAGTTCAAAGAAACTTCGGCAGAGATGAAGCAGACCGGCGAACAAGTCACCATCGAGCGTTTGCTTCCGTTGGTGACGTTGACGCCGGGGAAGTATTCGCTCGAAATTGTAGCTACGGATACGCTCTCGAACAAAACCGTTTCCAAGACGGCGGACTTTACCGTCAAGGCGCCTTTGGAAACAAAGAGCGCCGCCAACGCAGCACCCGGGAGGTAATGCCACGTGAAACAGGAACGCCTCCGAACCTGGGGGGCCCTTATCCTGATGCTGACGTGCTTCTCTGCTGGAGCAAATACGTCAGCTGCGCAAGTAAAAGCTGCCCCTGGCAAGCTTTCTGGAGTTGTGCGTGACACCGTCGGCACGCCCCAGATGGGCGCAACCGTGGAGATTGTTCCCGAATTCGCGGTCAAAGCCGCCTCGCTCGGCCTGCTTACTAACACACAAGGAATTTTTCATGGCGAGCGTCTGGCGCCCGGTTTGTATACGGTTCGCGTAACCCTCGCCGGTTTCCTGCCTACCATTCAGCAGCACGTGCGCATCAGCGCGCACCTCACGACCGTTGTCCGCGTCGAGCTCGAGTCGATGTTCGCGTCCCTCGATCAACTCCGCCGCCAGCCATCCACAGCCAGCGTAGAAAGTGACGATTGGAAATGGGTCCTACGTTCCGCCTCCGTCACTCGTCCGGTTTTGCAGTGGACTGAAGACGGCTCCACAACCGCAGCCAACTCAGCCTTTGATGGCGAAGCCCTGCATCCTCGCGCCAGGCTCGATTTCACGGACGGTGCTCGCCGCCCGGGTTCCGCCTCCAATCTGCCCTCCGCTCCAGCAACTGCATTTGCCTACGACCAGAAACTCGGCGGCCCAAGCCGTCTGCTCCTTGCCGGCCAGGTGAATTACGAGAGCGCAGTCGCGGGAGGCGGTATCGCCACAGTTTGGCTGCCCACCGGCTCGCTCGGCGGCGGTCCGCATAGCGCCCTCGTTCTACGCGAATCCAAGCTCGGCCCAGGCGGGCCGACCTTCCGCGGTGTTCGCCTCGAACAGGGTGGTGTTCTTCCGCTAGGCGATCGCGCGCTCCTGCGCTACGGCGCGGAATATGTGCTCGTCGGCATGGTAAAGTCCGCCACATCCCTTCGCCCGCGCCTGGAATTGGATACGCGCGTGACCGATGCCTGGCGTGCCGCCCTGATCTTTGCGGAAGAACCCGGCGCCGCCACCCCCCTCGAATCTGATGAGCGCGAAGTCGGCAGCGAATTGGCTGCCGCGCTCAACGAGCTCGATTCTTTCCCGACCATGCTTTGGCGCGGTGGCCGCCCCGTTCTCGAAGGCGGCTGGCACGAAGAAATCGCAGCCGAACGCAAGCTGGGCTCGAACGGCAAGCTCCAGCTTGCCGGTTTCCACGATGACAACCGCCACGTTGCCGTTTTTGGGCGCGGCAACGATCTTCCCGCCGCCGACTACTTCCAAGACTATTTCTCGAACGGATTTGCCTACGACGGCGGCGCTTCCGGCAATTGGGGCATGCGCCTAGCGATTCGCGAAAGGCTCTTGGATTCGTTGGAAGTCACCGCTGTTTATGCCTATGCAGGCGCACTTAGTCCATCGGACCTAACCGACGCACCCATGCGCGACATGCTGCGCAACGCTATGCACAATTCTGTTGGCGCGAACATTTCCACCAAATTGCCACGCATGGGCACCAAGGTAAATGCTGGCTACAAATGGGTTAGCGGCCGAGCCGTATCGCGTTTAGACGCCTACGGCGAATCGATCTTTCAAATGGATCCGTTCCTCCATGTGGGTGTGCGTCAGGCCTTGCCTAAGTTTGCGCCGGGCCATTGGGAAGCTATAGCCAATTGCGATAACCTGTTCGCCCAAGGTTATGTCTCAGTGAACACGCAAGATGGTCGCGCGCTGTTGGTTCCCGCCTTCCGCACGTTCCGGGGTGGATTGAGCGTGCAGTTCTAACGGCATTTAAGGTTCGGAAAGCTGTAGGGTATCCTTCCATAAAATGGATTCTCGCGGCTTGACTCTCCCGCCAAACCCCTAACCTTAAGAAAGCGTTGTAGTTCCTGGTGCACGCCGTCTTCTCGATGTGGACATCGGTTTGCACCTCATATTGTTAGGTCGGAGTGTACTCCGCCCGAACCATGAAGCAGAACCTGCGGGTCAGTCTCGGAGCCGTCGTTCTGGCGCTTGCCACGCTGGCCGCGATGATCTTTGCCTGGCTGAACTTCGTCCAGCGCGAGACGTTTGACACCCCCGATGACGGCGTAGCCTGGCTGGACACCGTAAATGGCGCACAAGCGTGGAAACTCGCCCCTAACTCGCCCGCCGCCCAAGCCGGTATTCGTCCGGGCGACCTCCTGATCTCCATCAATAACGTCCCTGTCGCCTCTCAAGTACAAGTCACCCGCCGCCTCTGGCATGCTGGCCTCTGGACCCAGGTCCGTTACAAACTCGCCCGCAACGGACGGGAGTTTGAGACCCCCATAGTCACCGCTCCCGCGGAAAAGCCTGCTTCCATCGAAAATTACGGCCGCTTCGTCGGTCTCCTCTATCTCTTTATTGGGCTTTTCATCTTCGTGCGGCGCTGGAATGCGCCGCGCGCCGTGCATTTTTACGTTTTCTGCCTCGTCTCGTTCATCCTGTATTCCTTCCAGTACAGCGGCAAGCTGGACGCCTTCGACTTTGAGGTGTATTGGGCAAGAATCGCCGCCCGCTTGCTCGCGCCGGCCCTGCTCCTCCATTTCGCATTGGTTTTTCCAGAGCGCGCCGAAGGTCGCGTTCGCTCGCTTTCCAAATTGACCCTCGTCTATGGTCCCGCCGTAGCGTTGTTGCTCTTCCACGTCAGCACCGCTTTCAACATGCTCGGTTTCGTGCCCTGGCTCGGCTCCCGCCTGCTGCTCGATAAGATCGAACTCAGCTATCTCGGTATCTATTTCCTGGCCGCCGGCCTGGTTTTCTACAAAAGTTTTCGTGAAGCGCCATCTGGCGTTCTGCGCCAGCAGTTGAAATGGCTGACCGGCGGAACTTTCGCGGGTAGCCTGCCGTTTGCGCTGTTCTACATCGTCCCGTTCGTCCTGGATGCCGCAACGCGCTCGTGGATGCGAAGCTCCGTTCTCAGCTTAATCCTCATCCCGCTCTGCTTCGGCTACGCCATCATCCGCTACCGCCTGATGGACGTGGACATCATCTTCAAGCGCGGTTTGGCGTACACCGCCGCCACCGCCGCCGTGGCCGCCGTCTATTTCGCTCTGGTCGCGCTAATCGCCGATATCTTCCACGCGCAGACTTCCGGTCCCGCCGGCGGCATGATCGCCATCGTAATCGCCGCGTTCCTCTTTCAGCCTTTTCGCGAGTGGATTCAGGCCCGCCTCGATCGCTTCTTCTATCGCGACCGTCTCGATTACCGCCGCACTCTCATCGAGTTCGGCCGCACGCTGACCAACGAGGTGCGCTTCGATCCCATGCTCGGTTCGGTGATGGACCGCCTCTCCCAGACCCTGCTGGTCGACCGCATCGCTATCTTCATGGAAGATCCCATGCACCCTGGACACATGCGTCTCGCTCGTTCCATGGGCGTGCGCCTCTCCGAGCCCATGGATCTCGGTTTCCTCGAGCCGGCCCGGCCCGAGTTCGCCCGGGGGGCGCTCTTTTTTGAGTCGCCCCGCGCGGCGAGAGACGTCTCCGATTCCGTTCGCCAAACACTCGAGCAGTTGGATCTAAATTATTTCGTTCCCTGCCGCATTCGCGAACACACCGTCGCTGTTCTGGGTCTCGGCAAAACAGTCGATGGCGATTTCCTCTCCAGCGACGACGTTGAATTGGTGCAAACCATCGCCGGCTACGTCGCCGTCGCTCTCGACAACGCCCAACTTTATTCTTCTCTCGAGCAAAAAGCGCTGGAGATCGCCCGCCTCAAGGACTTCAGTGAAAACATTGTTGAATCCTTAAACGTTGGCGTCCTCGCCGTCGATCTCGGCGGCTTGGTCGAGTCCTGGAACACGCGCATGGAGCAGCTCTTTGGCGTGAAGCGCCAGGACGCCGTAGGCCACCAGTTGCGCGCCCTTCTGCCGGAAGAGCTCGCCGCGGAAATTGCCGCGCGCCGCGAAGAAGAACAAATCACCGGAATATACAAGCAGCGCCTGCATCACCAGGGAAAATATTTAACGCTGAATGTTTCCATTACCCCGCTGGTTAGCAAATCCGGCGAGCGCATTGGCCGCCTGCTGCTCTTCGACGATGTTACCCAGCGCGAGCGCATGGAAGAGCAGATGACGCAAACGGAGAAGCTCACCTCGCTTGGTCTACTCGCCGCCGGCGTCGCCCATGAAGTCAACACGCCGCTCGCCGTCATCTCCAACTACATCCAGATGCTTGCCAAGCAAATGCCGGAAGACGACCCGCGGCACAACATCATCGACAAAATCGTCAAGCAGACTTTCCGCGCCAGCGAGATCGTCAACAACCTTCTGAACTTCTCGCGCACCGGCGCCGCCGAGCTTGCCGACATCGACGTCAACCGCGTCGTCGAGGAAACACTCTCGCTCGTCGCACACCCGCTAAAAACTTCGCAGATTCACATTGTCAAGCAACTGGGCGAATCACTGCCACCCGTTCGCGGCTCCGCCAACAAGCTCCAGCAAGTCTTCCTCAATCTTTTTCTAAACGCCCGCGACGCCATGCCCGCCGGCGGCATGCTCGAAGTCCGCACTGCCGCGCACAATGGCAGCGTTGAGATCGAAGTTGCCGACACCGGCGCAGGTATTCCCCGTGAGCACATTCATCGGATTTTCGATCCGTTCTTCACCACTAAATCCAACGGCCGCGGCACGGGCCTGGGCTTGTCCGTCAGCTACGGTATAATCAAGGAGCATGCAGGAAAAATCGATGTACGCTCGACCCCAGGAAAAGGGACATCCTTCCACGTTGAGTTCCCCGCGCTCAGGAAAGCAGTCCATGCATAAGGGCTCGATCCTCGTGATCGACGACGAATCGGAAATACGCGAGGGCCTTGAGCTCCTGCTTACCAGCGAAGGTTATGGTGTCACCAGCGCGGGAACTGGTGAATCCGGTCTCGCCAAGCTGGAAGAGCGCCCCTTTGACCTACTATTGCTCGACGTAAGTCTGCCTGACCGCAATGGCCTCGATCTCCTAAAAGAAGTCCGCCGCCGCGACCCTCATCTTTCCGTCGTGCTCATCACCGCCTACGGCTCCATTGATATGGCGCGCGCCGCGTTCAAGAGTGGCGCCATGGACTACATCACCAAGCCCTGGTCCAACGACGAACTCCTCGCGCAAGTCGCGCAAGCCGTCGAATCCCGCCGCCTGCGGGAGGAAAACGTACAGCTCAAGCGCGCCCTCAAGCAGCGCTTCAGTTTCCCCAGCATCATTGGCAAGAGCGAGAAGATGCTCACGCTGTTCGACCTCGTAACGCAAGTGGCGCCCTCGCGTTCCACTGTGCTCATCAGCGGGGAAAGCGGCACCGGCAAGGAGCTCATCGCCAAAGCCATCCACTCCGCTTCCACGCGTGCGGACAAAGCTTTCGTGCCTGTCAACACCGGCTCCATTCCTGTCGATCTACTCGAGTCGCAGCTTTTCGGTCATGTAAAAGGCGCCTTCACTAGTGCCGTTGCCTCCAAGAAGGGTCTCTTCGAAGTCGCCGATCAAGGCACCATCTTTTTTGACGAAATCGCCACCATTAGCCCGGAAACGCAAGCCAAGCTCCTCCGCGTAATTCAAGAGCGCGAATTCATGCGCCTCGGTGGCACCGAGCAAATCAAGGTCGACGTACGCATCGTCGCCGCTTCCAACGTGGAACTCCTCACCCTGGTCCGCGAAGGCCGCTTCCGCGAAGATCTTTATCACCGCCTGAATGTCATTCACCTGCAGTTGCCGCCGCTGCGCGATCGCCGCGAAGATATTCCCTCGCTCCTCGCGCATTTCCTCTCCCGCTACTGCCAGGAAAACAACAAGCCGCTGCGTAACTTCACCCCTGCCTCGTTGAAACTTTTGATGGATTACGATTGGCCCGGCAATGTGCGCGAGCTCGAAAATGTTGTCGAACGTGCTGTCGTCCTTTCCACGCAAGAGCGCGTCGATGTCGACCTGCTTCCCGAAAATATTCGCAGTAAGGAAATTGTTCGCGGCGTCCGCCTGCAGCTTTCCGAATTTCTCCCGCCGCTGCCCGGCGAGCCTGGCTCGCGCTCCGGTGCCGACCATCCAAACCCTTCACTTTTCCGGATCATGGACGAAATCGAACGCCGCATCATCATCGACATGCTCGAGCGCACCGCTTGGAACCAGACGGAAGCCGCTGAGCGCTTCATGATTCCGCTCTCCACACTCAACCAAAAAATCAAGCGCCTCGGTATTGACGTCCGCCGCCGTGGCCGTGCCGACGAGAGCTACACTGCCGCCATCGGCAAATAACTTTTCGCCTTGCATCTCCGAAAAGCTCTAGGCACAGTACCTTGCTATGCTTTTGCGCCTCTCCAACGTCCCGGCGCGCCTCGCCGCTGTTTTCCTCGCCTCAACCCTAGGCGCCACATTTGCGTATCTAAACGTCCGCAACGCCCGCGCCTTTTACTACGCAAGCCTTGGCACGCGGTTCGGCTACGAGACCGCCGCCCGTCTCGAACCTGCCAACCCAGAAAACTGGTATCTCCTCGGCCGCTATTGGCAGTACACGCTTGATGAGCCTGATGCTCCCCGCGCCATCCAGAATTATCGTCGCGCGCTGTCCCTGAATCCGCGCTCCGCTGACACTTGGCTGGACCTCGCTGCCGTTTACGAATCCGAAGGTGACCTCCAGAACGCCCGCGGCGCTTTTCTGGAAGCCAAGCGCGCCTATCCACTCTCCGCCGCCGTCTCCTGGCGCTACGGAAATTTTCTTCTGCGTCAGGATGAAGTGCCGCAAGCCTTCGCCGAGATCCGTCGCGCTGTTTACGTCGACCCCAAGCGCAGCGCCGAAGCTTTCTCTCGCTGCTGGCGCGTCAATCCTGACATCAACGCCATCCTCAACAACGTCCTCCCCCCCGACCGCGATGCTTATCTTGGTGTTATTCGCGAGCTCGGCTCCGGCAATCAGCTCGCTGCGGCTTTAACCGTCTGGCAGCGTCTCGTCTCGATACATCCAGCATTGAAACTCACCGATGCCATTCCCTTCGCCGACCTGCTCATCCAAAAACGCCAAATCAGCGATGCTCGCCGCATCTGGCATGACGCGTTGCTCCTTTCCAGCACTCCGCAGAACATCGATCCTCCTGGTTCGGCCTTTTGGGATGGCGGATTTGAAACGGGCGTGCGTGGCGGTGCGTTCGCCTGGGCTTTCGCCGCCCCATCCGGCGGCGTGCAGGCCGGCATTGATTCCCGCCAGAAACACTCCGGCAAGTCCTCCCTGCGGCTTACCTTTGACGGCCGGCACAATGTCAATTTCGATGGTGTGTGCACCAACGCCGAGGTTTACCCGGAAACGCAGTACCATCTTTCCGCCTGGGTCCGCACGCAAACACTAACAACCAATCAAGGCGTTCGCCTTCGCCTCTATTGGTATCCCGATTCCCACCCGGGAGGTTCCATCGAAACTCCCGATGTGCAAGGCACCCAGCCTTGGACGCTCATCGAAATGCCCTGGACCTCAGGCAAAGACGTTCACTACGCGCGTGTTTGCGTGGTCCGCAACACTAGCGGCAAGTTGGATAGCCAAATCCACGGAAGCGCCTGGGTCGATGACGTCGCCCTTATTCCGGATGCGGCCGGAAATCCTCGGCCATGAAGTTCCTGCGCATCGGAATCTGTGCCCTCGCTGTCTTTGGCGTCGCTACTCATGGAGCTGTGGAAGAGTGGGCGCGTGCCGTTCTCGAGACTGGTGCTGGACTCCTGTTTGTCTCCTGGGCTATCCAGGAATATTTCACGAACCGTGAAATTGTCCTGTCCCCTCTGCTCCCCCCACTGCTCGCCCTTGGCCTCGTCGCGCTTGGGCAGATCGTCTTTCACGGCACCGCTTCCCCGTACGACACGCGGCTCGAACTTCAACTCTTGCTCACGTATGCCATCGTTCTGTTTCTTGCCACCCAAGCGTTTCGCACCGCGGACCATTGGCGCGGTTTCGTTTGGTTCGTGATGTTCTTCGCGTTCATCGTGGCCATTTTTGGCATTCTTCAGCACCTCACCTTTAACGGCAAACTCTATTGGTTTCGCGCAATGCGCTATGGCGGCATTCCCTTCGGCCCCTACGTGAATCGCAACCACTTCGCGGGATTCGCGGAATTGGTCATCCCCGTAGCGCTGGTTCCCCTGGTCCTCGGTAAAGTTCGCCGCGAGCGTTGGTTGGCCGTTGCTATTTTCGCGTTATTGCCGATCGTCGCTCTTTTCCTTTCCGCTTCGCGTGGCGGCATTGTCAGTTTTGCCGCGGAAATCGTCGTCCTTACTCTCCTGATGGCCCTGCGCCGAGCGGGCGGCAGGCACGTTTTGGCCGGTGGTGTGGTTTTCCTCCTTGCCTTCATGCTCGTATCCTGGCTGGGAGTTCGCCAGATGCTCGAGCGTTTTTCTTCCATGCAGTCCCTGGAAGTTTCCGTCGGCAAACGCGCCACCATGCGTCACGACGCTTGGCATATTTTTCGCGATCATCCCTGGACCGGAACCGGCCTGGGTACGCTCCCCATCGTATTTCCCGCATACGAAAGCCTATATGACGGAAAAGTTGTCAACCACGCTCATAACGACTACCTCGAGATGTTGGCCGACACCGGTGTCCTTGGCGCTTTCTGCTGCGCGTGCTTCTTGGGCGTCTTGTTCTTTTGCTCTCTGAAGCAACTGCTTGTCACCGATAAGTCCTTTGCCGCCGCCCTGCATCTCTCTGGCTTGGTCGCCTGCTGCGGATTTCTCGTGCACAGCCTGGTGGACTTCAATCTGCACATGCCCGGAAATGCCCTGCTCTTTTTCTTAATGGCCCACCTTGCCACCGCTCAAATCCCTCGGAGTCCCGCAAACCGGCACTCGCGGCCTAGCCCAGCCGCTCAGACGAAATCCCTGATTGACAAGAGCTTGACCGCTGTATAATCCCAAACTGGGGGTTATCTATTCGATGCAGCCAGCCAGACTGGGTGCGTGGGTGTCGTGTCTCGTTTCCACTGCACTCGTATCGACCCTGGTGGCGCTACCCAGCAGCGCGCAGACCGTCGACGCCGTTGAAACATCGCAGCAGACTAACGATCGCATCCGTGCGCTCTCCGCGGCTTCGCGCGCACTTCCTCCTCACGATTACGTCATTGGCAATGGAGACTTGCTTGGTATCCAAGTGTTCGATGTACAGGAGCTCAGCCGCGAAGTTCGCGTGAGCCAGACTGGCACAATCGGCATACCGCTCGTCCCTGTTCGACTCCACGTATCCGGCCTAACCGAGACGCAAGCACAGCGTAAGATTGCCGAAGTGCTCGAGACCAACGGCTTGGTGTCGCATCCCGACGTTAGCGTCACCGTCAAAGAGCGCAAGAGCAAACCTATCACGATTGTTGGTGCTGTCCCGCACTCCATGGTCTATCAGGCAGACCGTCAGGTCACGCTCATCGAGGTCCTTGCCGAGGCTGGCGGAATTTCCAACGATGCGGGCGATACTGTGATCATCACTCGGCTTGAGACCGATCCGGCCTCCGACTCCGAACCCCCGGCTATCAGTTCCTCCGATGCGGCATCCACGCCGCTACCGAAAGGAATGCCAAATTCCGCGTCTACCGCTCCCGGCGCGCCATCGGATTCGTCCTCTTCCGATGCAACCGCGCGCACTGCGGCAAGCATCTCCTCGAGTAGTGCGCCAGCAAAGAGCACCGAGTTGCCCGATCCTGTTCCGCCTCCGGTGACAAACACGATTACCGTTAATCTGAGTCGTATACTCGAAACCGGCGATACTTCCAGCAACATCGTCTTGCAGCCCGGCGATGTCGTCACCGTGCCTCACGCCGGCATCGTCTACGCGCTCGGCGCTGTTACCCGGCCGGGCGGCTTCGTCGTTTCCAATGATCGTGGGCAACTCACCACGCTGAAGCTGCTGGCTCTCGCCGGAGGTCTCGAGCGTACCGCGAAATCCGATCGCGCGGTTATCGTCCGCCACGATAGCAATGGCCAGCAGCACGAAGTAGAAGTGGATCTCAAAAAAGTTATGAAATTCGAAGCCGAGGACATCCGGCTGCAGCCCAGCGACATCCTCTATATCCCCAAGAGTGTCGCCAAGCAAGCCCTGATCAAGACTGCAGAACTCAGCTTCGCAATCGGTAGCGCCGTTGCGATCTACCGCGTGATTCGGTGAGCTATGGCCGACGATAACAAAATCATCCCGCGTGAAAACGGCTCCAACGTCGCCGTAGAGCTCATTCCGCCGCACTCGCGATTGCCCGCCTGGGATCTTTCTCCCCGTGAGCCGCACCTTTACGATTATCTCCTCATTCTTCGCAAGCACCAGTGGCTCATCCTTTCCTTCATGCTCGCCGTCGTGAGCATCACCGCCATCGGCACGTTCCGCATGCAACCTGTTTACATTGCTACCTCGCGAATCGAAATCGACCGCGGAAACTCCAATATCCTCCCCTTTCAGAACACCGATGACTATATGGTGGATCTCGAAAATTACATCGAGACGCAATCTAAAATCCTCACCAGCGAAACTCTCGCCCTTCAGACCGTCCGCAGCGGCATCCTCTCAGGTCAGACCGATTTCGCCAGCGACCCTTCCGCTTCCGACGCTCTGGCCACCGGCAGCCTCGCCAACCTGAAGCCTCCCCCAGAGCTAGGCGCTTTTCTTGCCAGCTTGAGCGTCAAACGTGTGCCCAACAGCCGTTTGATGGATGTCAGTTTCGAATCCACCAGCCCGCTTCAGGCCGCGCAAATCGTCAACGCCCACATTAAGAATTTTATCGAGCAAAACTTCCAATCCCGCTATGAAGCCACCACTCGCGCTTCCACCTGGCTCACCGATCAGCTCAACGAATTAAAGATCCGCGTCGAAAAAGCCGAGGACGCCCGCATCACCTACGAGCGCCAAAATCAAATCTGGGCCGTCGACGACAAGCAGAATGTCACCACCCAACGCCTCGCCGATCTCAATAGACAACTGACCGAAGCCCAGAGCGAGCGCATGCGCAAGCAGTCCATGTTCGAATTTGCCAAGGCCGGCGACGTCGACTCCGTGCCGCAGATTCGCGACAACTCCGCGGTTCAGGATCTACTTCGCAAACGCGCCGAGATCTACGCCCAATTCACCGATGCTTCGAACCAGTACGGCCCCAATTTCCCCAAGGTGCAGCGACTTCAGTCCCAGCTCAAGGAGCTCGACGCTGCCGTTGATAAGGAAAAGAGAGCCGTCATGGCTCGCCTGGAAAGTGAGTTCCGCGAGGCGCGGCAGCGCGAAGAACTCCTCACGCATGCTCTCGATCAACAGAAAACCGAAGTGAATAAGATGTCCGAGCGCATGGTGCAATACAGCATTCTCAAGCGCGAAGCCGAAGCCAACAAGGCTCTCTACGACGGCCTGCTTACCAAACTAAAAGAGGCCGGCATCTCCGCCGGTTTGCGCTCTTCCAATATTCGCGTGGTGGATCCTGCCATGGTCCCCACGTATCCGGCGCGGCCTGCAAAGACTCGCAATATTGCGTTGTCGTTTGTCATTGGATTGGTTGGCGGCATAGGTTTGGCGCTGCTCCGCGAATATATGGACAACACCGTCAAGAGCCCAGACGACATCGAAGCCCTGGTGCGCTTGCCTTCGCTCGCCGTCGTTCCCGCCTTTACAGAATCCAACGGCGACCGCCCGCGCTCCAAATTACTTAAGGGCGTTTCCAGCAACGGTCACGACAAGCGCATCGAGCTCGTCGCCCAGCATCTTCCCAAGTCGCAAATGTCCGAAGCGTTCCGCGCCCTCCGCACCGCTCTCCTTCTTTCCCAGGCCGATCATCCGCCTCAAGTCATCCTTGTGACCAGCGCATTGCCTCGCGAAGGCAAAACGACCGCCGCCGCCAATCTTGCCGTCACGCTGGCCCAGCTTGGCGACCGCACCTTGCTCATCGACGCCGATCTCCGCAAGCCGGGCATCGGCCGCCTCCTCAGCCTGGGCAGCGGAAAGTATGCCGGCCTCAGTTCTTATCTCGCAGGCGTTTCCAGCCTCGATCTCGTCACCATTCAGCACCCCGCCATCCCCAATCTCTCGGCCATTCCCACTGGGCCGCTCCCGCCCAATCCTGCCGACCTGCTTTCCTCGCACAAGCTGACCGACGCCATAGCGGAACTTCGCTCCAAATTCAAATTCATCGTCATCGATTCGCCTCCCATCATGGCCGCCACAGACGCCGTTATTCTCTCCGTCAAAGCCGATGGTGTTCTCCTCGTAGTGCGCAGCGGCGAAACTCCCAAGGAAGCCTTCACGCGCACTCGCGATCTGCTCCTCAGTGTGAAGGCCCATCTCCTGGGTGTCGTTTTGAACGCCGTGGATTCCAGCGCCCCTGACTACTACTATTCTTATCGGTATTATCCCTATTCGCAGGGCTACGGCCCTCAGGAACACGCGGAAGCTCCCCCTTCCGACGAAGGTTTCGAGGCCCGGCAACAAGTCGCCGTTCACGATCAAGACGATAATCAGGAACTCTGAGGAGGACGCTTGCGCTTTTTAATCACCGGCGGTGCCGGTTTCATCGGATCCCATTTGGCCGAACGCCTTCTTCAGCGTGGCGACACCGTCGTTCTGCTCGACAATCTCTCCACCGGCAGCATGGAAAACATTCGCCACCTCAAATCCTCGCCGCGCATGTCCTACCACCTGGACAATATGGAAAATCGTCAGCTCCTTGCTGAACTTGTCGACGATGCCGATGTCATCGTGCACCTCGCCGCCGCTGTTGGCGTCAAGCTCATCGTCGAGTCTCCCGTGCGCACCATCGAGACCAATGTCAACGGCACGCAACTCATCCTCGAAGCCGCCTGCAAAAAGCGCAAGCTTGTCCTCACCGCTTCCACTTCCGAGGTCTACGGAAAGAATATCAATGTTCCCTTCCACGAAGATGCCGACCTCGTCCTCGGCCCCACCACTAAAGGCCGCTGGAGTTATGCCGCTTCGAAAGCTCTCGATGAATTTCTGGCTTTGTCCTACTGGAAGGAAAAGAAGCTCCCCGTCATCGTCGTCCGTCTATTCAACACCGTCGGCCCGCGCCAAACCGGCCGCTACGGCATGGTTCTGCCCAACTTCGTCAAAGCCGCCCTCGACGGCAAACCCATCAGCGTCTACGGCAATGGCCAGCAGTCCCGCTGCTTTTGCGATGTGCGCGATACGGTGGAAGCTCTGACTCGCCTGATCGACACGCCGCGCTCTGTGGGCGAAGTCATCAACGTCGGTAATACCGAAGAAATTTCTATCGAGGCCCTCGCTCGCCTCGTCAAGGAACGCACCCGCAGCTCTTCACCCATCGAATTTATTCCCTACGATCAAGCCTACGAGCCTGGCTTCGAAGACATGATGCGCCGCGTTCCTTCGGTCGAAAAACTGCAAGCCCTCACCGGCTTCCGCCCGCAAACCCCGCTAAACGAAATCATCGACCGCGTAACCGCCTACTTCCAATCCAAATCCGAGCCCGCCCGTCAGACCGCCACATCCGCCGTCTAAGTAGCACAGGCACTCTTGCCTGTGCAGACTGCGAACCCGCAGCACGGCCCCTGTAGCGCAGGGCGGAGTCCGCGCAGCCCTGCGGTCCTTCCCTCACCAACTAATCGGAAGGCGATTCTTTCTGATAATGACTATTCTTTATTTCGCACTTTTTAGATACCGATCGAACCAAGCCACCGTCCGCGTAATCGCATCGATCTGGTTCTCCCGCTTCGCAAAGCCGTGCCCTTCCTGCGGATAAAAGTGGGAATCCACCGTTTTCCCAGCTTCCTTGTAAATGGCCACCACCTGCTCCGCTTCTTCCTTCGGCACCCGAATATCGTTTTCACCTTGCAGCACCAGCAGCGGCGCCTTCGCCTGCCGAAGGAACTTGATCGGCGAAGCGTTCTCGTAGACTTCGCGGTCTTTCACCGGGTCGCCCAGCAACGATTTCTCGTACTCCTGCAGGAACGGATCTTCATGCTCGAGCATCGTCATCCAGTTGATGATGCCGAACTGCTCGACCGCCGCGGCCCACAGCTCCGGCTTTTTGCCGATGGCCATCAACGTCATGTACCCGCCGTAAGAGCCGCCCGTGATACCGATCTTCTTCTCATCCACGAATCCCGTCGCGGTAAGCAGCTTCGCCGCGTACACCTCATCCTCCAGATCCCCGCCGCCAAGGTCCTTCACATTCGCCTTTTGAAACTCCATGCCATAACCGGTCGAACCGCGTACGTTCGGCGCGATGCAAACGTATCCACGCGAAGCAAGCGCTGCCGCAAAACGGTTGAACGAGTCCACCGTCTGTCCCGTAGGCCCACCGTGCGGCAGCACAATTCCCGGATTCGAGCCGTCGCGCTTCAAGTTGTACGGCACCCACAGGAACGCACTGATGGTCTTCCCGTCGAAGCTCTTGTAGTGCACAAGTTGCGAAGCCGGCAGTTTCGCAGCCGCCAGGCTTGCAATCGCGCTGAAGGTGAGCTGCGTAGCCCCTTTCGCGCCAGCATCATAAATCCACAAGTCCCCAGGCTGCGTCGAGCTCTGGTGGCTCACCAACAGGCGCTTTCCATCCCGCGAAAACGTGCTCGGGTTCCCAGAAAACCCGTTCAGCCCCGCCGGCAAATTCAGTTTCGTCGCGTTCCGCGTGGCCGTATCCGCCAGGTACGCATCCGTGCGCCCGTCTTCGTTCACCAAGTACGTGAACCATCTCCCATCCGGCGAAAACTCTCCTGCCTCCGCTTCCCATTTCGAATCCGTCACCCACGTCAACTTCTTCGTTGCCGCATCCAACAGCCCCACGTTCGGGTATCCCCCGGGCCGATCCGCCGTCACCAGCAGCGTCTTCCCGTCCGGTGATACCGCCGACACACTCGTGCGGCTCTGCCCTTCATGCGGCGTCAATTCCTCTTTCTGCCCCGTCGCTGCGTCAATCCGGTAAACGCTGGCGTCCGTAAAGCCCGCGTTGATCCGCGTCGCATACAAAACCCTTCCATCCGTACCCCACAGATGCCCCGACCAGAGATGATCGGCTGTCCCTTCATTAGTCAGGTTCCGCACCGCCCGCGTGTTCCAATCCATCACCGCAACGTCCGTCACCGGTGCGGTCTTCTTTTTGTAAGAGATGGCAAGTTGTTTCCCGTCCGGCGACCACAGCGGCGACGTTTCTGAAATCTCCTCAGTCTTCGTTAAGTTGTCGGCCTTGCCACCGCCGCTCGGAATCGCGAACAGGTCATAAATTTCCGCTCCTCCGCGGTCGGATTGATACAAGATCCACTTTCCGTCCGGTGACCAGAGAGCGCCACTCTGCCGGTCATCCGATTGGCTGAGCTGCATCGGCCATCCCCCGGACGAACTAACCTTCCACAGATTGAATCGTCCGGTGAAATTCGAAGAGAACACAATCTCTTTCCCGTCTGGAGACCAGGCGCCGCCTGCCGTCGCTCGCGTGTAAAAGAGATCGTCGATTGGCACGGCTCCTGCCCCAGTCACTTCCGCCGAACTGATTTTTTTCGGGTCGGTAATCTCCCGGGTATCGGGCGACATAGCCCCCATCGACACAACCGCCGTCGCAAACACCAGCAATGCCAATCGAGCACGCATGTTGACCTCCGAGTGCACCTTATCTTAGCCGGATTCGTCCTCGGCGTAACTCCTCCGGCCCTTGTAGATCATCGACCACTGATGCGTCCAATAGCTGCGCGTGCGCGACCTGGACGGCAATCTCCTTGTCGATCAGATGGTCGGTCACATTTTTCGGTTTGAGAACGGGTTGGTCAAACGTTTCGATATCCGCACGTCCTAAGGCAAAACCCTGCTCGTTTCGTTCGAACAGGCGGCGACTGTTCCACACGCTATATCCTCGTTTATTCCATTGGTGATATATGATGGGGAGTCCCCAGAAAGGCCCCAGCCTTTATGACCAGACCGTTAGACGTTTTCAAATCTTGTCCGAAGCACGACACCTACATGGTCCCCTTTGAGTTCGAGCCGCTGGACGTAGCTCTCCCGAGCGGCGTCCAAGTTTTCAGATGCCCGAACTTAAGCTGCTCAATTTTTTATGCTACGGGCGCGTTGAACGGCTTCTACACGAGGAAATCAAACGGCGAGGTAGTGCCGTATGGTTCTAGCCAGTCAGCGTAATGAGAGTCGTTCCGATCCCCACATGCCGTCGTCTATCACAGTAAGCGCTTGCGTCGCTGCTACGCCATTTTATCTAATTAACCGAACCGGTCTCCGGCAGCGCAAACGCGTAAAGAACATCCTGTACAGCAGCAATCAGGTACTGCCGTCCATCAAGCTGATATGTCATCGGAGACGCGGCCATATGTCCGCCCGCATTCAGATGCCATAAAGTTTTGCCCGTCGCCGGATCGAGTGCCAACAGGTTCCCCGAAGTATCCGCGCTGAAAAGAAGATGGCCGGCCGTAGTAAGAATTCCCGCGCCATTTTCCCCTTCGCCGGTTTCGCGGTTCCAGATCACCTTTCCCGTCCGATAGTCGAGCGCGCGTATTGTCGAGTTCGCCCAAAGATTGTGATCCCGTCCTCCCCACCCTTCCGCTTTCCCCGTCGCCGTACGGTAGTAAATGCTGAAGACCCGCCTCGCTGTTACGTAGAACAAATTCGTCTGCGGATCAAAGCTCGGCGCCATCCAATTTGTGGCTCCATCCGAACCGGGTGTGATCAGCGTGCCGTCGGGGCTGGGTGCCGAGTCTGGTTTGGGAATCGGTCGTCCATGCGCGTCAAGGCCGGTCGCCCACGTTTGGTCGATGAACGGCGCCCCTGCTAAATACTGTCCGTTCGTTCGATCCAGCAGAAAGTAGAACCCGTTGCGGCTGGCCTGCGCCAGCAATTTTCGTGGTTTCCCTTTGAATTCCGCGTCAAGCAAAACGGGCGTCTCCACCGCATCCCAGTCATGCAGGTCATGCGGGGACGGTTGGAAATGCCATACCAGCTTTCCGGTTTCCGGGTTCAACGCCACAATCGAGCACGTGTAAAGGTTATCGCCTAGGCGCCCCTCGCCGACCATCACCGGGTTCGGATTACCCGTACCCCAATAAAGCAAATTCAATTCCGGATCGTACGTTCCGGTCATCCACGTCATTCCGCCGCCATGCAACATCGCGTCGCTGTCTTTCGGCCACGTTTCCGAACCTGGCTGGCCGGGGTCGGGGTCGCTGTACCAAGTCCACTGTGTGCTTCCCGTCTCCGGATCGATGGCCTTGAGGTACCCGCGAACGTCGGTGATATCACCCGAGACCCCCACGATCACGTGATCGCGGATAACTAGCGGCGCCATGGTCGCAAAATAGCCCAGCTTGGCGTCCGCGAGCTCGACGTCCCAGCGCGCCTTGCCATCCTTCGCGTCCAAGCAAACCAGGTGCGCGTCCGCCGTAGTGAAATACAGCCAGTTCTTGTACATTCCCAATCCGCGATGCCCGATATGATCACCCTCGGATTTGCGTTCGTAATGCCAAATCTGGCGTCCAAAGCGTGCATCGATGGCCCACACGTTGTCCGGTGTCGAGAAATAAAGAATTCCGTTCACCTGCAGCGGCGTGGCCTTGATCGTCGTGCTATGTGTGTTGAAAGCCCATGCCAACGTAAGCGAACGGATGTTGCCCGCGTTAATCTGATTCAGCGTGCTGTAGCGCCTCCCCGAGTAATCTCCGTTGTATGTTGGCCAGGTGTCTGTTGCCGGCTTCAGCAGAGCCGCGGCGTCAAGCCCTTGAGCCGCCGCCACCGGCCCGTTTAGGCCGAGAGCGAAAAGCAGCAGCAAGATGGTTGTCTTCACTTTGCCGCTGCCCTCTCGAATATTGCTCACGCCAATAGAGTTACCGTTTTTCGTCCGTAGGCTTGAAATTGTTCGCACCGGCGTTCGCAGCGCCCGCGCCACAGCTCCACAGAATTGTGAAAGCATTCCCTCTCCTATGTTCTTTCCTGTTTCTTATTTTAATGTCTCAAGGTACGCAAATACGTTGTGTACGTCCGCCTGCGTAAGAGTGCTCAGTAGTTGTTGGTGTCCCGCGAGTCCGTCCTGCAGTTCGACTTTGACCTTGTCGCGCCGGAACGAGCGATACCAATCATTTTCATCGCGCAACGCAATCACAAAATCGTCGGCGTGTTCGACGGAACCTTTGACCTGCTCCCCCGAAGCCAGCGTTACCACCGCCGTCTTGTGCTTGCCTCCGGGATAGAGCATTCGCGCCTGGAGATCGATGGGCGAGTGTTTGCCGGCTATGCCGGCCAAGTCGCCAGTCGGGGAGTGGCACTTATTGCAGCCGCCGGCTCCATTAAAAAACGTTTTCCCTGCCTCGGCGTTCCCGGTAAGCAATTTCTCGATGGCGTACACTTTGGGTACGCTCGCTGAATGCATCGCTTCCTTTGCTCGCGCGTGCAGAAAAGCAGCAACGTCCAGAATTTGCGCATCGGTTAGCGCCATCGGCGGCATGCCCTTGTCTGGGCGGCCCTCATGTACCACTGGGCCAATCAGCTCGCCTTTTACGTCATGCGCCACCAGCGGCGAGCGCAACAAATCCGGCCCGCGCGCTCCCGTTGCATCCGCGCCATGGCAAAATCCACACGACTGTTCGAACTGCTTCCGCCCGCGCTCCGCCGCCGCTGCGCCATCCGCCTCGCCCTGCTGCTTGGCCGCCGAGTCTTGTAGGCTCATCAGCAGCAAGAGTCCTGCACCCACCATTGCGTATTTCGCTGTTAGCCGATTCCAAGGAAGTCCGCGCCCGCTCATAGTCCCCCTTCACCGGCACGTATTCTATCTGCCTTCGGGCGTCCTCTCAATTCATAAGCCGAGGAATCCGGTCCAATCGCAGCGAGCTGGCTCCAATCCTACAACTTGAACCCCAATGTTGTTTATCTACTTGTTTATTCTTCGTAGAGTATTGTAGGCTGCGTGCAGCATCTGTCCCCCTTCTGCTTCCTGGTATTCATTTCAAGGAACTGGCCGCGAACCTCTTGGAGTGCGTAGAATGTATTTCACAACGGATTTCTTGTTCGTGCAAACCCATTCTCTGAGTACGCCAATTTCGCAGACGCGCAATACCGAGCGCTGGCTGCTCTTCCTATTTTTCCTCTCGCTTGCGCTTTTGAATCCGTGGGTGCGCGGCGACGGAGTGGGCTATTACGCCTTTGCCCGCGCGCCGCTAATCGAGCACAGTCTCAACTTCGAGCAAGATTATATCGGTGCGAACACCGGCTTCCGCGGAGCGCGCCTCGACGAGCGCGGCCGGCCGAAAGAAATGTTCCGGACACGCACCGGCCACCTCGATAATCACTTTACGGTCGGCCCGGCCATGCTATGGACGCCCTTTTTGCTGCTCGCGCATGGCGGCGTCCTGCTGGCGCGCGCTTTCGGTTCGCAAGTGCCCGCGGATGGTTTCTCGGCTCCCTACCGTCTCGCTATGGCCGCAGGCACCGCATTCTGGGCGTTTCTCGGTCTCCTGCTGGCATTTCGCCTCGCGCGCCAATATGCCGGAAATTTGTGGGCCTTTCTCGCCACCGTCGCGATTTGGTGGGCCAGCTCGCTTCCTGTGTATATGTATTTCAATCCGTCCTGGTCGCACGCGCACTCAGCGTTTGCTGTTTCCCTGTTTGTTTTTTATTGGCATCAAACCCGCGAGCGGCGCACGCTGCGCCAGTGGCTCGTGCTCGCGCTGATCGCGGGCGTGATGCTGAATGTGTATTACGCCAACGCCATGCTGCTGATGATTCTTGTGGTCGAGGCGCTTCGCGAATATGCGGCAGCGCTTCGTCGCGGCTCTGATGGCGGAATCGCTTTCACGCAACTTCTCGCAAAGCATTTTCTGTTCGTTGCCGTTACGCTGCTCTGTTTGCTTCCAACATTTGTTACTCGCTACATCGTTTACGGCAGCCCCTTCGAGTCCGGTTACGGCTCCGTGCAACGCTGGGCGTGGCGCTCGCCCTATTTTCTCGCCGTGCTATTTTCTTCCGAGCACGGCTTGTTTTCTTGGACGCCGCTGCTCTTGCTCGCTACCGTGGGATTGGTGTTGCTTAAATGGCGCGAGCCGCGGGTGGGCACTCCGCTGCTGGCCGCTACGCTGGCCTTTTACGTTTTCATCGCGTGCTATCCGGACTGGGCTGGTATCTCTTCTTTCGGCAACCGCTTCTTCGTTTCGCTCACGCCGCTATTTATTCTCGGCCTCAGCGTTTTGCTCGAACG
>DATBYP010000190.1:0-13126 GCA_036513675.1 Candidatus Acidiferrum sp. | reverse complement strand
TTTCAATTTCTGTTCGTGATGGGCGCGCATGGGGCGCACCCGTTCTAATTTTCGTCACTGCGGGGAGAAAAGAAACGCCATGCATAGATGTAACTTCAGTACGCGCCTGAGGGCGGTTTTTACGGCGCTGGCATTCTCGATATCGCTGCTCGGCCCGCTCTCCGCACGCGCGGACAGCAAACTCAAGATCATCACGGCCACCACGGACCTCGCCTCGCTGGCCCAGGAAGTCGGAGGAGACAAAATAGAGGTGGAATCGATCGCGCGCGGTTACCAGGACCCCCACTTCGTCGACGCCAAGCCAAGTTTCCTTCTGAAATTGAAGCGCGCCGATCTGCTGATTGTCGTCGGACTCGACCTCGAGATTGGCTGGTTGCCGCCGCTGATCACACAATCGACGAATCCGAAGATACAGGTGGGCGCACCAGGATATCTCGATGCCTCGCGCTTCGCGAAAATCCTTGAAATTCCTACTGGGCAGGTGACCCGCGCCGAGGGTGACGTGCATCCCTTGGGGAATCCACATTACTGGCTGGATCCGGAAAACGGCTTGCGCATCGCGAAGGGTATCGCGGACAAGCTCATTGAGATGCGGTCCGGAGACGCCGCCTATTTTGCGCAACGCTATGCCGATTTCGAGCAGCGCCTGAAGCAAGCGGATCAGCGTTGGCTGGAAGAGATGAGGCCATACGCCGGACGTAAAATTGTGACGTACCACAGGTCGTGGCCAAATTTCGCGGAACATTTCCACTTGAATGTCGTGGGTTACGTCGAGCCGCGTCCGGGTATCCCGCCGAGTCCGCAGCACACCGTCGAATTGATGCAGCAGATGAAGCGCGAGAACGTAAAGGTGATCGTGGTGGAACCCTATTTCGACTTGAAGACTCCGAATGCCGTCGCGCGCGAAACGGGCGCGCAAGTGCTCGTCCTGCCGCCGTCGGTCGGAGGCGAAAAAGAAATCACCGACTATTTCAAACTTTTCGACTACGACATTAGCAAGCTCAAGCAAGCGTTCGACGCCACTCACTAACTCAGGAGTACGTGCCGATGGAGATTTTTCTTTTTCTGCTCGCGCCGTTCGTGGCCAGCCTCATTTTGACCGGCATCCACGCCTATCTTGGCGTGCATGTGGTGGAGCGCGGCGTGATCTTCGTGGACTTGGCTCTCGCCCAGATAGCCGCCCTGGGTGCCACGGTGGCAATCGTCGTGGGCATGGATCCGCACGGGCGGGGTTCCTATTGGATCAGTTTAGGATTTACGTTTCTAGGCGCGGCCATTTTTGCATTCGCGCGGACGCGCCGCGGTCACATCCCACAGGAGGCCTTCATTGGCATCGCCTATTCGGTGGCCTCAGCAATGGCCATCCTGTTAATGAGCAAGGCGACTGGCGAAACCGAGCATCTCAAGGACATGTTGGTCGGAAACATTCTGGCAGTCTCCTGGCCGGAAGTGCGGAAGACGGCGATCCTGTACGCGCTGGTGGGCACTTTCCACTATGTATTTCGCAAAAAGTTCCTGCTGATTTCCATGAATCACGAGAAAGCGGAGAACCTCGGCATCAGCGTGCGCTTTTGGGATTTCTTGTTCTATGCATCGTTCGGGTTCGTCGTGACTTCATCGGTCGCCATCGCGGGTGTGCTGCTGGTCTTTTGTTATCTGATTGTGCCTAGCGTGGGCGCCATGCTCTTCGCCGATCGGATTGGGCCGCGGCTGGCTATTGGATGGACCATGGGCACACTGGTTTCCGCGCTGGGCTGCTACCTGAGCGTGCAGTTGGATACACCGACGGGAGCAACCATTGTAGTGACGTTCGGAGGAGTCTTGGTCCTAATGTTTCTTCTGCACTTGCTAGTGCATCACGGGAGAGGCACAGAATTGGCGGGCACGCCTGCTGCCCAGCGGGAGCTTTCTCAAGAGGGAGCCCCGAGCCCTCGCTCCTAGCTTTGGCAGACCGCTAGAAGGCGGAATTGCTGACCGGCACCGCGGCCTCCATCGGGCAAAGTTCTGAAGTGGTGAGAACCACCTGCTTCGTTGCCAGATCGAAAATTTGGTATTCGCCGGGCCAGAACGCTAGCAACTCTTCCACGCGGGACTTTGCGACACTGAGTTCCGGCGCCCCTTCCAGCCAGAACACTGCTTTTTCGCTTTCCCTTCGAACGATGTCATAGCGACGACTGGTTTCCATTTAGCTCCTTAGTTCCCGGTTCCCCTGGAATTATTTCCACAGCGTATCCTTCTCCAACTCCTTGGATGTGGCGCGCGCCGCCGGACTGGCCACCACCGTTCCGCTGCTGACCATGCGGCCGCTGCGCTGACTGAAGACGACGTACTGGCCCGGCCTATCTGCCGCCAGCTCGATAATCCGGCTCTTCGCAGTTTCCAGGTCGCGGACGGCCTCGATCCACATTTCTCCGGCTGCGTCCCGCCTGAATATGTCGTAGGATTGTGCCACCATGTGGAATCCAAGCCCTCGTGCAGGATACCGGGCGGCCAAAATCGTGCAATTAGGTAAAGACCGGATTTGCAGGCCGGAGATTCTTGGGAGGGGCCTGTGAATATGGGCCGGGGGGGCGCGTGAATCTAAAGTCAATCCTGTATTGCATTGGTTCTAAAACGGCGTAAGTTTTCGCATTACCTGCGCCCGAGCGAGGATCACCCCGTTTGTGACAAATATTTTCGTAGTCGACGACAATCAACTCATGCGCCAGCAAGCTCTTCGGCTTCTGGAGCAGCAAGATTCCTGGCAGGTTTCCGGCGAAGCGGTGAATGGCAAGGACGCCGTGAGCAAGTACCCCGACCTGCTTCCGGACGTTACCGTAATGGATTTTGAGATGCCGGAAATGAACGGGTTGGATGCCGCGCGCGCAATACTCAAGGAGCATCCCAACGCCGCCATTTTGATGCTTTCGGTGCACCTGCCAGGGCAGCTGGCTGTGGAGGCAAGAAAAGTAGGAATTAAGGGCGCTTGCCCCAAGTCTGAAATGTGGTGCTTACCAGACGCGATCCGCGCCTTGCTTCGTGGCGAGACTTACTTTCCTCACTAGCATTTCTTTTTCACTTCAAATTATTTCCTCTCATTCGAATAAGCGATTGACTCACTCGAAATCTTCGTAATTCCGCAGCTTACCCAAGCGCACGGAAATCCTCGCCGCGGATGTGGTAAAATAGGTTTTCCCAAGATGGCCCCAGGGAGTGATCAGCGCATGAAATTTGGAGTTGTTGTCTTTCCGGGTTCCAACTGCGATCACGACGCCTTTTACGCCATCGGCAATATCCTGAAAAAACCTGTGGAGTTTATCTGGCATCAGTCGCAGGACCTTGCCAATTGCGACGCCATTGTCCTGCCCGGCGGATTTGCCTATGGGGATTACCTGCGCACCGGCGCGATCGCGCGATTTTCCCCGGTGATGAAGTCAGTGAGCAAGTTTGCAAACGGCGGCGGAATGGTGCTGGGTGTGTGCAACGGGTTTCAGATTTTGCTGGAGGCAGGACTGTTGCCGGGCGCCATGATGCGCAATAGCGGCCTGCGCTTCATCTGCCGCCACGTGCACATCCGCGTGGAGCAAACGGACACGCCCTTCACAAACGCGGCCACGAAGGGGCAAATCTTGAAGATTCCCATCGCGCATAGCGACGGGAACTATACTTGTGACGAGGCCACGCTGGCGGAGCTCGAGAAAAACCGGCAGGTTGTTTTCCGCTACACCACGCCGGATGGCACCGATGACGCCGCAGGCAATCCGAACGGTTCGACAGCGAATATCGCCGGAATTTGCAACCGCGAGCGGAACGTGGCCGGTCTGATGCCACACCCGGAGCGCGCGGTCGAGTCTGCACTGGACTCCGCGGATGGTTTGGTTATTTTCCGGTCGATGGTGGAAGCTTTGGTCGGCGCAGCAAAGGCAACTGCTTGACGTTTCTGCCACAGGCGAATGATTTTGTAGGGGCGCAGCGTGCTGCGCCCCGTTGCATCTAGGCGCAGACATGGCTACAGCACCCACTGAAATCAAGGTTACTCCGGAGATTGCAGCCGAGCACGGTCTCACTGCGGAAGAATACGCGCGCGTAAAGCAAATCCTGGGGCGCGAGCCGAACATCACGGAGTTGGGGATTTTTTCCGTGATGTGGAGCGAGCACTGCTCGTATAAATCAAGCAAAGTGCATCTGAAGCGGCTGCCCACGCGCGGAAAACTGGTGGTGCAAGGGCCAGGTGAAAACGCGGGCGTCGTGGATATTGGCGACGGGCTGGTGGCGGCGTTCAAAATCGAATCGCACAATCATCCGAGTTATGTGGAGCCGTTTCAGGGCGCGACCACCGGCGTGGGCGGAATTTTGCGCGACATTTTCACGATGGGCGCGCGGCCCGTCGCCGTGCTGGATTCCCTGCGATTCGGCCCCATTGTCGCCGGCAAGGGCATTAGCGAAGAGGAAGCCGCAAAGAACCGGCGCATTCTGGATGGCGTGATTCGCGGCGTAGCGAACTACGGAAACTGCTTTGGCGTGCCAACGGTTGGAGGCGAAGTCGGCTTCGAGCCTTGCTATTCGCAAAATCCGTTAGTCAATGCGCTCGCGCTTGGAATCGCCAAGAAAGAAGATATCTTTTTCGCGAAAGCGAAGGGCTCTGGCAATCCCGTGATCTACGTTGGCGCCAAGACGGGGCGTGATGGAATTCACGGCGCTTCGCTGCTAGCCTCCGCGGAGTTCACGGAGGAATCGCAGCAGAAGCGGCCGAACGTGCAGGTGGGCGATCCATTCACGGAAAAGCTGCTGCTCGAGGCTTGCTTGGAAGCGATGCAGACTGGCGCGGTGGTTGCGATCCAGGATATGGGTGCGGCGGGGCTGACCTGCTCAACGACAGAGATGGCGTCGCGCGGCGGGACTGGCATTGAAATCGATCTCGCGAAAGTGCCGCAGCGCGAATCGGGAATGACCCCGTACGAAATCATGCTCAGCGAGTCGCAGGAGCGCATGCTGCTGGTTGCTGAGGACGGCCGTGAGCGCGAAGTTCTCGACGTGTTCAAGAAGTGGGGGTTGGACGCTGTGGTCGTTGGCGAAGTGACCGATGGCGGACTGTTGCGGGTGAGAGACCGCGGCAAGTTAGCGGCAGAGATTCCGGCGCATCCGCTGGCCGAAGAAGGTCCCGTGTACAAGCGGCCGATTGCGCAGCCGCCACTGCGCAAAGAGACGCCGGCGGATTGGTTTCACTTTTCGGCCGAAGGCACGAACCTCAACGAGAATTTTGCAAAACTGCTGGGTTCGTCTGCGATTGCGTCGAAGCGCTGGATCACCGAGCAGTACGACACATCCGTGCGCACGAACACGCTGGCGGGACCTGGCGCGAGCGATGCCGCAGTCATTCGGATAAAGGATCCGGAGACAGGAATGGTGAAGCGGGCGCTAGCGCTGGCCACCGACGGCAACGGCCGGTGGTGCGAATTGAATCCGCGTGTCGGAGCGATGCATGCGGTGGCCGAGGCGGCTCGCAATGTTGCCGCGAGCGGCGCACGTCCTATGGCTGCGACCAATTGCCTTAATTTCGGGAGCCCGGAAAAACCGGGCGTAATGTGGCAATTCAGCGAAGCGATTGATGGCCTGACGGTTGCGTGTAACGTACTAGGCACGCCGATCACGGGCGGGAACGTAAGCTTCTACAACGAGACGCTGGGGAAGTCGATCTATCCGACGCCGGTCATCGGTGTGCTGGGCATTCTCGAAGACGCTTCTCGCGTGCTGAAGATCGGGTTTCGCGAAGAAGGGGACGCCATCGTCCTGCTTGACGGAGCGACCTCGGTTGTAGGGGCGCAGCATGCTGCGCCCCTACTTGGCACGCAACGTGAATTCTCATCTAGTGAATATTCCAAGACCATTGCCGGGATTGTTGCCGGTGAGCCGCCGGCCATCGATCTGGGGGCCGAAAAACGCTTGCAGGAATGCTTGGTCTCGCTTGCGGCCAGCGGGGCGGTGCGTTCGGCGCACGACGTTAGTGATGGCGGCATTGCTGTCACGCTGGCGGAATCCTGCTTTGCGGCTGCCTCGCAAGGTGCGAAGGGCCCACTGGGGGCCAAGGTCAATTTGCCGGAAGAAGCTTCGGCGGCCGAATATGCGCTCTTTGGGGAACGTGGCGCGCGCGCCATTGTATCTGTCCCACCAACTTCGCTTGCCGCCGTTCTCAAGACTGCGAGACAATGTGGGGTGACGGCGCACCAAATTGGCCAAGTCATCGTCGGCGATGCTTTTCGCATCGAACATAAAGGGAGCGCGGTGATCGATATATCCGTCGGCACGCTATACGACACCTGGGCCCATTCGCTGGAACGCACACTTAAGGGCTAGTTGATTGCCCGCGGTCAAACGGAAATGACGCAAAAGCTCGCTTACGCTGATGACCATTTTCACGACGAATGTGGTGTGTTCGGCGTGTTCGGGCATGAGGAAGCGTCGAAGCTGACCTACCTAGGCTTGTACGCGCTGCAGCATCGCGGTCAGGAATCGGCTGGAATCGTATCGAGCGATGGCACGGAACTGCATCTGCACCGCGCGATGGGCGAAGTCGAGGAGATTTTTACGCCGCCGGTGCTGGCGAACTTGCCCGGCAACCTGGCTATTGGCCACACGCGCTATTCCACCGCGGGCGACAAAGCGCTGCTGAACGCGCAGCCCATCATGATCGACTGCAACAAGGGCAAAGTGGCCCTCGGGCATAACGGAAACCTCACGAATGCCGCGGAGTGGCGGCGCAAGCTCGAACATCGCGGCTCGATCTTTCAGACCAACAGCGACACGGAAGTAATCGTGCATTTGCTGGCGCGCTCGCAGGCGCGCAATCTTTCCGGTGCACTCGGCGACGCTTTGAACCAAGTCGAAGGCGCGTACTCGTTGCTCGTGCTGACCACGGATGAGTTGATCGCCGTGCGAGACCCGCGCGGCTTCCGGCCCTTGAGCCTGGGCAAGGTCGGCGACACTTGGCTGGTGGCTTCGGAAACCTGCGCCTTCGATCTACTCAATGCGCAATACGTCCGGGAAATTGAGCCCGGCGAAATGGTGCGCATCTCGCGATCGGGCATCGAGTCCATTCACTTCGCACCGGAGAAGCCGCTCCAACAATGCATTTTCGAGCACGTTTATTTCGCGCGGCCGGACAGCATTATTTTTGGCCGGCCGGTGAATACGAGCCGCGAAGCGCTCGGCCGCACGCTGGCGAAGGAACATCCCGTAAATGCTGACATCGTTGTGCCGGTTCCCGATTCGGGAGTCCCTGCGGCTGTGGGTTTCGCGCTGGAGTCCGGCATCCCATTTCGGATGGGCCTGATTCGCAATCACTACATCGGCCGCACATTTATTGAACCTTCGCAAGCCATCCGCAATTTTGGCGTGAAGCTCAAGCTCAATCCCGTGCGCAGCCTCATCGAAGGCCAGCGCGTGGTGCTGGTGGACGACTCCATCGTGCGCGGCACTACCAGCCGCAAAATCGTGCGCATGGTACAAGAGGCGGGCGCCAGAGAAGTGCACATGCGGATTAGTTGTCCGCCGACGATTTCGCCTTGCTACTACGGCGTGGATACGCCCACACGAGAAGAGTTGATTGCGTCCTCGAGCACGCCGGAAGAAATTTGCAAATATATCGGGGCCGATTCGTTGGGCTACGTTTCGCTTGCCGGATTGAAGCAAGCGGTGAACGACACGAAGGGTAGTTATTGCACGTCTTGCTACACGGGTGTGTATCCAACCGACCTGGTGCAACTGGAAGTGCGCAATGGAATGGCGAGCAGCAAAACAGGTGACGCGATGAACGGTAACCCTAGTGAAGGCTCAAACGAGCACCCCGTGGCGGTGGAACATGAACGCTGACGCCAAGCGCAATAAAGAAGCGCAACCCGTCGTGCCCGTGCGACAAAAAGTGCAGCGGGAGATCATCGCCTGGTTCTGGGTGGCGCTGGTTTTTTTGCTCATTAACGGCACCATCGGCCAGGCGCGCGTGATTCCCTCCGGCTCGATGGAAAACACACTACTTATCGGCGATCACTTGATCATGAGCCGCATCGGGTACGACGCTGGCGTGCCCTTCACGAACTGGCATGTGCCGTTGTGGCGCAATCCCCATCGCCAGCAAGTAATTATTTTCAAGCCGCCCTTTGCGCCGGACACGCCGGATTACGTCAAGCGCGTTATCGGCCTGCCGGGCGATTCCATTGATATCCACGACGGCTCCGTGTGGGTGAACGGCCAAAAATTGAAGGAAAGTTACACCAGCGGCCGTTCCGATCCTTACGACCTGCGTCAACCGTACAAAGTTCCGGACAACTGCTATTTTGTGATGGGCGACAACCGCGGAAACTCCTACGACAGCCGTTTTTGGGGCTGCGTGCCGCGCAAAGACATCATCGGAACGCCGGTGATGATATACATGTCGCTCGATGTTCCCCCAGATGCCTGGGAGCCCGGGCAGATTCGCGAGCGCTTCTTTGCGTACGCGAACGCGCTAGTGCATCCGGGCCTGGTGCGCTGGAAGAGATTGTTCCGGACTTTTTAGGCTGACTGTCCCCGGAAAAACGAAGAAAGTGTTGCCGAACCTGCCCGGCCGCACGCAAGCATTCTCCCGAAAGAGAACCATAGGAACTCTCGTGCGCCCGTACGACAAACGAACGCCCTTAGGACTTTCATGAAATACGCGGATGCCGGAGTGGACATCGCTGTCGCCGACGCAGCGAAGCAGCGCATCCGCCATCACGCGAGTAGAACATTTACGCCGGGCGTACTGGGCGGTATTGGCGGATTTGGCGCGCTGTTCGCGTTGGACAGCAAGAAATGGAAGGAGCCGGTGCTGGTTTCCAGCGCGGACGGCGTGGGCACGAAGCTTAAAGTCGCCATGGCTACAAACGTGCATTCCACGGTGGGCGGAGATTTGGTCAACCATTGCATCAACGACATTTTGGTGCAGGGGGCGGAGCCGCTGTTTTTTCTGGACTATTTGGCGATGGGCAAGCTCGATCCGAATGTGGTCGAGCAGCTTGTTGAGGGCATGAGCCGTGCTTGTCGCAAAGCCGGGTGCGCGCTGATTGGCGGAGAAACCGCGGAGATGCCTGGCTTCTATCCTCCCGGCGAATACGATCTTGCCGGCTTTATTGTGGGAGCCGTCGATCGCAAGAAACTGCTCACCGGAAAAAACGTGAAGCCGGGCGACGCGCTAATTGCGCTGCCCTCGGCAGGCTTACATACCAATGGTTATTCCCTTGCGCGCAAGCTCGTGTTTGAAATCGCCAAGCTCAAACCGGACACCTATGTCGCGGAAATCGGCAACAAGATCGGCGCCGAGCTTCTCAAGCCGCATCTCTGCTATGCGCCGGCACTAAAAAATATTCTTGCACGCGGATGGGTTTCCGCGCTGGCGCATATTACCGGCGGCGGCATACCCGGGAATCTGCCGCGTGTATTGCCTTCCGGCGTGAGAGCGGAAATCGATCTGGCGGCGTGGCCGGTTCCGCCGATCTTCAAGTATCTTGCCAAGCTGGGGAAAATTGAGTCAGATGAGCTACTGCAATCCTTTAATATGGGCGTGGGCATGATTCTTGTGGTTCCGCCCCAGAATGTGACGTCTGCGGAAGCAGACCTCAAGAGGCGCCGCGAAAAATTCGTGCGTATCGGGCGAGTCGAACGGGGAGATTCCGGCAAGGCCCGTGTCAAGTTTTCCGGCTCGCTTGGTTTGTAGCCGCACGTAACGCGCGTTTTGGTGAGAGTTGGCCGCCGGCAGTCCAACGCATCGATAGACCCAGCGTTTCATCCAGCGTTCAGCGGCGCCGCGATTTCTTCGGTCGCGCTTTCGATTTTTTACGGGATTTTCGGCTCGAGTGTTCAGCGGTGGCCAGTTCGCGGCGTTTGCGCGATGCCCAGCGCGGTTTGTTGACTTGGCGTCCGCGAGCGATACCCAGGCCATCCGGCGGAACATTTTCGGTGATGGTGGAACCCGCGGCGACATAGGCGCCGTCGCCGATGCGCACGGGCGCCACCAGTGTCGAGTCGCTGCCAATGAATACGCCTTTCCCGATATTCGTCGCGTGTTTTTGGAATCCGTCGTAATTGCAAGTAATCATGCCCGCTCCAATGTTCGTCTTGGATCCGACGCTCGCATCCCCAAGATAAGTGAGGTGCGGAACCTTGGCGCCTTCGCCGACAACGGCCTTCTTTGTCTCCACAAAGTTGCCCACGCGTGAACCGCGCTTGAGATGGGTTCCGATGCGCAAACGCGCAAACGGGCCTACGGTGACGGCGTCCTCCAGCCGACTCTGCGCAATAAGGGAATGAGCTTCGATGGTCACATCATTGCCGAGAATGGCGTCACTCAATACGCTGCCGGCGCGGATCGTGCAGCGCTGACCAATCTTCGTCTTGCCCAGTAACTGGACACATGGCTCCAACACAGTGTCCTCCCCGGCGGTCACGTCCGGATCGATCAAAACGGTTTCCGGCAACTGGATGCTGACGCCATTGTTCATCAAATCCGCGCGCTTGTGTTCGCGGAAGATGCGATCAACCTCCGCGAGGTCCGCGCGCGTATTGCAACCTAAAGCTTCCCGGGGATCGGCGGCCACATGGGCGAGCACTAGTTCATTTTTGGATGCGAGCCCGGCGACGGCATCGGTGAGATAGAGCTCGCGATGTTTGTTATTGGGCTTCACTTGGGCCAGCGCCGGCCACAGTTTTTCCAGAGTGAAGCAGTAGATGCTGGAGTTGATTTCGTTGATGTCGCGCTGCTCATCGGTAAGTTGCGATTCCTCAACGATGGCTTGGACCGTGGCTTCGGACTTGCGGAGGATGCGTCCGTAGCCGCTGGGATCGTTGACCACCGCGGTCAGGATGGTGGCCGCGGCGTTCGCGGCGCGGTGCGCGGCGATCATGGAGCGCAACGTGTCGGTGCGGATCAGGGGGGCGTCACCCGGTAAGACAAGAGCGATTTTCGCCGTACCCAATGCGCGGCGCGCTACCTGCATGGCGTGACCCGTGCCGCGCTGCGGCTGTTGCAGAACGCTTTCCGCCTCTTGCGACTCCACTATTGCGGAGACTTGCTCGGCCTGATGACCTACGACCGCTACGATTTTTCGCAGTTTCAACGGGGCGCAGGCGGCCATGACATGTTCCACCAGGCTGCGCCCGCCGGCCCGGTGCAAAACCTTCGCCACGCTGGACTTCAGCCGCGTACCTTTTCCCGCGGCGAGGATGACAACGGCAAGATCATTGGCCAGCATAGGCCAATCATTCTGCGGGACCAGAATCAATTTCGCAATGCGTCGATTGCTCGGGTTGCTCGAAAATGCTTAATTCGCGGCGGAAACGGGCGATAGAACGGGAAGAGCGGCTTCCGACGGTCGATGAAGCGCTTCGCCAGTTGTAACGGTCCAAAGGGTGGGATCGGCCAGAAGGCGGCTGACGAGCTGGGTATGCAGGGCGTGACCGGCCTTATGTGCCTCGACGTGACCGAGCAATGGGAGACCTGCCAAGGCAAGGTCGCCGATGAGGTCGAGCGCTTTGTGCCGGCCGAATTCATCGGGGAAGCGTAAGGGACCGTTCATTACGCCGTCCGAGGTCAGCACGATGGCGTTGTCCAACGAACCGCCCCGAATGAGTCCCATAGAGCGCAGAGGCTGAATGTCACGCTCAAAACAGAAGGTACGGGCGCGCGCCAGCAGATGGCGGAACGTTTCCGGGCTTACGAGCATCTCTACTTCCTGTTGGCCGACCAAGGGATGCGGGAAATCGACGTAGCAGCGCACGCGGAATTCGTCGGCGGGGTAGATACCGATGCGCCGGTCACCTTCGTTGACTTCCAGCGGCTTCAAAACTTTGAGGTAGCGGCGTTTGCGCCGGAGCCGCCGCGTACCGGCTTCCTCAAGCATTTGCATGAACGGCTCCGCGGAACCGTCGAGGATGGGCACTTCGATGGAATCAATGTCGATATAGACGTTGTCGATGCCGCAGGAATAGATGGCGGCGAGGAGATGCTCAGTAGTGGAGAGAAGAACACCGTGCTTCATCAAGCTGGTGGCGTAGCTCACGCGTGCAACGTTGTGGCCTTGTGCTTCGATGGCGAAATTGTCGAGGTCGACGCGGCGAAAGACGATGCCGGTGTCGGCGGGGGCTGGGACGAGGCGGATGTGCCCGTAGACCCCGGTGTGCAGGCCAACGCCTTCTGCGGAAGCAGGCTTCGCGATGGTTGTTTGGAACATCTATGACTTGGATTCTAGCATATTGTCATGAAATGATTTCGTGGGTTGTTCCTTAGTATCAACAACTTATAACCGTCGGGAGGCTGATTTGCGACTTCCGTGTGGTAATTTAGCAACATTTTTCGTGCCTATGTGTGTCTTTGTGGAACATCGCCGCGCCGATGCGCCAGCGGAGCTTCCTTTTGGTGTTCTTGGGCGTCACATTGGTGGCAGTGCTATACTGCCGGTTACGCTGATAACAGAGGGTGAACGATGAATCGAGCGGCTCGTATCGGCATTTTAGTGGCATCCGTGGCGATCTTCTGCTACGCGGGAATCGGCCATGTTCTCGGACGTACGCCCGACGACAAAGCGTATAAATCGCTGACCGTGTACGGAGAGGTCTTGCAAAAGATCCAGTCGGACTACGTCGATGAGCCGAACATGCGGCTGGTAACTGCGGGTTCCTTGCATGGATTGTTGGAATCGCTGGACGCGCAGTCCAGCTATCTGACCCCGCGCGAATACACCGAATACAAACAGAAGATGCAGAGCGCCGGCACCGGAGAAACGGGCCTGAACCTGAGCAAGCGCTTCGGTTACGTGATCGTGATTTCCGTTTTGCCGGAAAGCCCAGCGGAAAAAGCCGGCATACACAGCGGCGATATTTTTGAGTCGGTGGCCGGATTCACGACGCGCGACATGTCCGTGGGCCAGGCGCTGAACCTGCTGAATGGCCCGGCGGGCAGCGGAGTGAAAGTCGGCGTAATCCGGCGTGGGCGTGCGCAGCCGGAAGAAGTCGATGTAGTGCGGCAAAAGTTGAGTGCGCCGAAAACTACCGCGCAGAAAGCGGATCCCGATATTCTGGCCTTGCGCGTGGCGTCTCTCGATGCCGGACGTGCTGACGAGATACGCAACCGCCTTGCCGA
>DATBYP010000189.1:0-17391 GCA_036513675.1 Candidatus Acidiferrum sp. | reverse complement strand
GAGCAATACTTCTATCTAGATTCGACTCCAACCCACAGCTACATGCGCATGCTGTACAAATATCCGCAGGCAGCGTTTCCCTACACCCAACTAGTGGAAGAGAACCGAAAGCGAGGCAAGGGTCAGCCGGAATTCGAGCTGCTCGATACCGGCGTATTCGAGGAGAACCGCTACTTCGATGTATTCGTCGAGTATGCAAAAGCCGATGTGGAAGACATTTTGATTCGCATCACGGCCGTCAATCGCGGCCCGGAAGCGGCGACATTGCACCTGTTGCCGTCTTTGTGGTTTCGCAATACGTGGTCGTGGGGCAGGGATTCGCGACGTCCCTCGGCACGAATTGCTACCGACGTGCAATGCGTGTGCACGGAATTGCAGCACTGGCAATACGGTAAGCGCTGGTTGTTGTGCGCGGGGCAGCCGGAGTTGCTGTTCACCGAAAACGAAACGAACTATGAGCGGCTGTTCGGCGTCACAGACCCCTCGTTCGTGAAGGACGCATTTCACGCCTACGTGATTCAGGGCGACAAAGCGGCCATAAATTCCCAGCGGGTGGGGACGAAGATGGCGGCGCTGTACCGTGAGGTGCTGGGCGCGGGTGAGTCGGTAGTCCTGAAACTACGGTTAACGGATATGGAGCCGCTAGGCGCGATGGACAACAGATCGCCGATGGTGCGAGGCATCAATGCGCCGGGACATGCCGAACGTGCGGAAGGTGTTCCGGGGACGAACGACTTCGGCGCGGGCTTCGACGAAATGTTTGCGTGCAGGCAGAGACAGGCCGACGAGTTCTACGCTTCGCGCGTTCCCAAAGAATTGTCCGCGGATGCCAAGCTGGTGATGCGGCAATCCTTCGCCGGAATGATGTGGAGCAAGCAGTTCTATCACTATGACGTGCGCACGTGGCTCGACGGCGACCCCGCAGGCCCGCCGCCTCCGAAGGAGCGATTGACCGGCCGGAATCATGACTGGACGCACTTGTACAACGACGACGTCGTCACGATGCCGGATAAATGGGAATATCCGTGGTATGCGGCCTGGGACCTGGCATTTCACACGATTCCCATCGCGCTGATCGATCCGGACTTCGCGAAGGAGCAGCTCATTCTGCTGCTGCGCGAGTGGTACATGCATCCGAACGGACAACTGCCGGCGTATGAGTGGGCGTTTGGCGACGTGAATCCGCCGGTGCACGCGTGGGCTGCCTTTCGGGTTTATAAAATTGAGCGGCGATTGCGCGGCGTCGCGGATCGCGGATTTCTCGAAAAGGTTTTTCACAAGCTGCTGCTGAATTTCACTTGGTGGGTGAACCGCAAAGATCCCGAGGGCATGAACATTTTCGAGGGGGGATTTTTGGGGCTCGACAACATCGGAGTGTTTGACCGATCGGCGCCGCTTCCCACCGGCGGGCATCTCGAACAGTCCGACGCCACAAGCTGGATGGGCATGTATTGCCTGAATATGCTGGCCATCTCGCTGGAACTAGCAAAGGAAGATCCGGCCTACGAGGACGTGGCCAGCAAATTCTTTGAGCATTTCGTGCATATCGCACACGCGATGAACGATATGGGTACGGATGGCCGGTCCTTGTGGGACGACGAAGACGGTTTTTACTACGATGTGCTGCAGTTGCCGAATGGCGAGGAGCATTTTCTGAAGATCCGTTCGATGGTCGGCTTGATTCCGCTTTTCGCGGTAGAAACGCTGGAGCCGGAAATCATCGATCGCTTGCCGGGTTTCAAGCGGCGCATGCAGTGGTTTGTTGACAATCACCCGGATATGCCCGAACACATCGAAACGACCGAGCGTTCGGCGCGAGGTGTGCGGCGGCTGCTCTCCTTGGTGAGCCGGAAGCGGTTGAAGCGAGTGCTGGAGCGGATGCTGGATGAGTCGGAATTCTTGTCGCCCTACGGAGTACGAGCGTTATCGCGATTTCACGCGGATCACCCGTATGAAGTTGCGGTGAATGGGCACGTAAGCCGTGTCGATTATGAGCCGGCGGAATCGAGCACGGGTGTGTTCGGCGGCAATTCGAATTGGCGGGGCCCGATTTGGTTTCCGGTGAATTTTCTGCTCATCGAGGCGCTGCAGAAGTTTCATCACTATTACGGTGAGGACTTCAAGGTGGAGTTTCCGACACGCTCGGGCAGCGAATTTGACTTGTGGCATGTGGCCGGAGAGATATCGCGGCGGCTGATTCGGATCTTCCTGCGCGGCAAAGATGGCCGGCGGCCGGCGGCCGGCGGGATGGAGCTTTTCCAAAATGATCCGCACTGGAAAGATTTGGTGCTGTTTCACGAATACTTTCACGGCGACAACGGTGCCGGAATTGGCGCGAGTCATCAGACTGGATGGACGGGGCTGGTGGCGAAATTGATCGAGCAGAGCGGTGAATAGCGGAAGCTGGGCTGAGGCCAACGCAAGGACCGTGAAAATGAAATTCGGGCGCGAGATTTGCGGCGATTTGGAAGTGGCGGAGTCTCGCGAGTGGCTCGTTACCAACGGCATTGGCGGGTATGCGTCGGGAACCATCGCTGGGGGCATGTCGCGGCGATATCACGGATTGCTGATGGCTGCTCTGCATCCGCCGGTTGGTCGCACTCAGCTTGTCGCATGGATGGACGAAAGTGTGCGGCACGGTGGGGCGGAATTTGCGCTGGCCACGCATCGGTGGGCCAGCGGAGCTGTCGAGCCCAAGGGATTTCAGCATATTGAGGAATTTCGCCTGGAAGGCACGACGCCGGTTTGGACGTACGCCCTCGGAGATGCACGCTTGGAAAAGCGCGTGTGGATGCAGCAAGGTGCGAACACAACCTATGTGCAATACAAAATGGTGCGGGGAAACGGTCTGTTGGAAATGGAGCTGAAAGCGCTGGTGAACTACCGGGACTTCCACGCTACGACGCACGCGGGGGACTGGCGAATGAGCGTTGAGCATGTCGATCACGGCGTGAGGGTTGTGGCCTTCGAGGGTGCTACGCCGTTTTTCCTGATGAGCGCAAACGCTGAGTGCGAGGCGCGGCATGATTGGTATCGGGACTGTCTTCTTGTAGTGGAAAGGGACCGCGGGCTGGACGATCGCGAGGATCACCTGTTCGCGGCATTATTCCGCGCAATGTTGCAACAAGGCGAGAGCTTTGCAATTGTCATGAGCACGGACGGTACCGCCGCCCTCGACGGAGAAGCCTCTCGGGTGCAGCGCGCGGCTTATGAATCGAGTTTATTGAGCTGCGCCGGTACGCCTACGAACGATGCGGGTGCGGTCACGCCGGAGTGGTTGCCGCAGGTCGTGCTAGCCGCTGACCAGTTTATTGTCAAACGCGAATTGCTGGGTGAACCGGACGGGCGAAGTGTGATTGCCGGCTATCACTGGTTTGCCGATTGGGGCCGCGACACGATGATCGCGCTGCCTGGCCTGACGCTGGCCACCGGCCGCGCGGACGTGGCGAAGCAGATCCTACTGGCGTTTGCGCGGTACGTTGACGGCGGAATGCTGCCCAACAATTTTCCGGATGCGGGTGGCACGCCGGAATACAACACTGTGGATGCCGCGCTCTGGTATTTCGAGGCCGTGCGGCAATATTTCGCTTTTACTGGCGACAAGCAGACCTTGCAGAAACTCTATGCCGTGCTCGCGGGAATGATCGATGCGCACGTGAAAGGCACGCGCTACCGGATCCATGTGGACCCGGCGGATGGCTTGCTCTATTCAGGTGAAACCGGCGTCCAGCTTACGTGGATGGACGCCAAAATCGGCGACTGGGTGGTGACGCCGCGTACCGGCAAAGCCGTGGAGATCAACGCGCTTTGGATTAATGCGCTCGAGACCATGTCGGGATTCGCGCTCCTGCTCAAGAAATCAAGCCAAACGTATGAAGCGCTCTCGCAAAAGGCGAAAGACGCGTTCCAGAAATTTTGGAATCCGCAGCGCGGGTGCTGTTATGACGTGATTGAATCACCAGGACTCGGAAACGATGATTCGCTGCGGCCCAACCAGATTTTTGCCGTGGCGCTGCCCGTTAGTCCGCTCAGCCAGGCGCAGCAGAAAGCTGTGGTCGATATTTGCGCGGAGCGCTTGCTGACGCCGTACGGTTTGCGCAGTTTGGCGCCAGGCGAGTCCGCGTACCGGGGACACTACGGCGGAGGGCCGCGCGAGCGAGATGCGGCGTATCACCAGGGTACGGCGTGGGGTTGGCTGCTGGGGCCATTTGCGCTGGCGCACTTTCGCGTCTATAGAGATCAGAGTGCAGCGATGGCTTTTTTTGACTCCATCAGTACGGCCATTCGCTTGTATGGAGTCGGCTCGCTTGCTGAAATCTACGACGGCGATGGACCGTTTACGCCACAGGGCTGCATCGCGCAGGCTTGGAGCGTTGGCGAGGTGCTGCGCACTTGGACGGAGTTGCCTCTTGCGTCGAAATCCATGGCCGATGACGAAACCAAGATGACCCGAAAAACGGGAGCGCCGGCCTAGAGACTGCCAGCACGCTCGTAGAGCTCGATCAGGACTTTGCCGGAATTTGGTGAAGGCACCAGGAAGAAATTGACTCGGCTGTTGTCCGCACCACCTCGGGTTTGCGCGTAGACTGGCTGAATGCGAAACTTTTCTTTTAGGATTTGCATGGCGCGGTCCACGTTCGTACAGCGGAACTCCACCTGTTGCACGCCTTCACCGAACTTTCCTAAGAACTTTGCGATCGCGCCTGCGCCTTCCGGGTCCCGTGAAGTCAGCACATCCAAAGAGACATCATTTGGAAAACGCAGCTCGAATTCCTCGGCGTCTTGGTCGGGAGGCACGTCTCCCAGCCGCGGCAATCCATTTGCTTCGCGAATTCGCGCGAACGTCTCGCGCTTAACTGCAAGTCCTACGGTGACAGCGGGATTTGCCCCGAAGAGCGCTGCGAACTCTGGATTCGTCCACCAAATATAAACGGCGCTATCTGCCGGCGTTCGTCCGCGGCGATAGATTTCTATCGCAGCAGCCGAGCGCATGACGGGGTCGCTCGAGGAAAGATCAGCAATGGCGGAAGCGAGTGGGCTGGACATGGATAACCCAAAATTGTAGCGTGAAGACTGGGCCAAAACGAAGTGCGGGGGGACAAAAGTAACCAAAGCGCCGCCTTTCTCATCCGAAGTGCTATGCCAAAGCCAGTAATGTTGACGGTGGATGACGATCCGGAGGTCCTGCGCGCGATTGAGCGCGACCTCCGCGGCCATTATGCGGAACATTACCGCGTAATGCGCGCGAATTCCGGGAACGCTGCACTGAGTACCCTCCGCGAACTCAAAGCTCGCAATAATCCCGTAGCTCTTCTTTTGGCCGACCAGCGCATGCCACAGATGGACGGCGTGGGCTTCCTCACCCGAGCGATGGACATTCATCCGCAAGCCAAGCGCGCCTTGCTGACCGCGTACGCTGATACAAACGCGGCGATCGATGCAATCAACGAGGCCCGAGTGCACTACTATTTGATGAAGCCCTGGGACCCGCCCGAGGAAAAACTCTTCCCCGCGCTTGATGATTTGCTCCATGACTGGGCCGCGCAGTTTCGTCCGCTATACGAGGGCATCCGCGTTTTGGGCACACGTTGGTCTTCACGCGCCTACGAGTTGCGCGATTTCCTCGGCCGCAATCAGGTGCCGTACCAGTGGATCGATGTCGAGGTTGCCGCCACGGATCCCGAGGTGCGCCGCTTGCTCGAGTCGCTTGGACCCGAAGCCGAAACTCTGCCGCTCATCCTTTTCCCGGACGGCGAGCGCCTCGCCGAGCCGCCTTTCCCGGCGGTGGCGAACAAGCTGGGGCTCCACACCAAAGCGCAGACAAATTTCTACGATCTCGCCATCATTGGCGGAGGGCCCGCTGGGCTTGCCGCGGCCGTGTACGGCGCATCGGAAGGCCTGCGCACGGTGATCATCGAGCGCGAAGCGCCCGGCGGCCAAGCAGGGCTCAGCTCCCGCATCGAAAATTATCTGGGATTTCCCTCCGGGCTAACCGGCCTGGATTTGGCGCGCCGGGCGGTGGCCCAGGCGCGGCGCTTCGAGGTGGAGATCCTCTCCCCGCAAGAGGCGCACAGCCTCCGTGTGGATGGCCCCTATCGTCACATCAAGCTGTCCGACGGTTCCGAAATCTCGTGCCATGCCTTGTTGTTAGCCATGGGCGTGCAATGGCGCACGCTGAACGTGCCAGGAATGGAGCGGCTACAGGGCGCAGGCGTCTACTATGGAGGCGGAGCATCGGAAGCGATCGCGTGCAAGGGCGAGACGGTTTTCATAGTGGGCGGAGCAAACTCCGCCGGGCAAGCTGCGATGCACTTCTCGAAATTCGCGCAAAAGGTGATCATGCTGGTGCGCGGAGGGTCGCTAGCGAGTACCATGTCGCACTATCTGATCGAGCAGATCGAGAAGACGCCAAACATTGAAGTGTGGACGCACACGAGCGTTATTGAAGTGCATGGCGACACCCACCTTTCGGAGATTACAATTCGGCGCGAGGTAACGGCGGAAGTGGAAACTCTGCCGGCCAGCAGCCTTTTCATCTTCATCGGCGCACAGCCGCGGACGGAATGGCTGGATGGCTTGGTGAAGCGTGACGAGCGGGGCTTCATTCTGTCTGGACCGGATTTGCTGCAGGATGGTAAGCGTCCCCAAGGCTGGACTCTCGACCGTGATCCTGGACTACTGGAAACGAATGTGCCGGGAATCTTTGTGGTCGGTGATGTGAGGCACGGATCGGTAAAGCGCGTGGCCTCAGGCGTTGGCGAAGGCGCCGTGGTCGTGCAATTCATGCATCAGTATCTCGCGAAAGTGCAATGAGCACTTCCCAGGAATCCTGCATGGCGAACGAAAGGCGGCGAAGCGCATGACCGAGCTGTCGGATAAGGCCCGCGTAGACGCTCTGTTCGCGGCTCTTCGCACGGTCCCCGCATTTTCGGACCTCTCAGAAGCCGATCTCGAATGGTTCATCAGCCATACCGAAGAGCGCCGGTTCGCTGCGGGGGAAGTTGTTACCCAGGAAGACTCGTCGGCTGACACAATGCTAGTGTTGCTCGAAGGCGAAATTCGCGGCCGTCGTGAAAAAGACGGACCGGACAGTCAATCGTATACGGTGCAAGCGCCAGCGGTCACCGGCTTCCTTCCGTTTTCGCGAATGAAGACTGTGCCATTGACAGCGCGTGCCATAACCCCGCTGCATGCCCTTGCGCTCAACTCCAGGCACTTTGCAGAAATGCTGCATCGCATGCCAGAACTGACGCAGCGCCTGGTCGGAGTGCTTACGGATCGCGTCAGAAGTTTCACGCTGGCCGGCCAGCAGAGGGAAAAACTCGCGGCATTAGGCAAATTGTCCGCAGGATTGGCGCACGAGCTGAATAATCCGTCCGCGGCGGCGCGGCGCTCGGCGGGGGCCCTCCGCGATTGCCTTGGCCGCCTGCGTGAAGTGGCGCGGAATATTGGCCCAGAGGATTGCGCACTGTTGGCGAAGCGCGAAGAGGAAATTCGCGGCGCGCTGCAGCCTGCCCACTTCAAAGACGAATTTGAGCGCGTCGAGCGAGAAGAAGCTATTGAGGGTTGGCTCGAAAGCCGGAAAGTTGCCGACGCCTGGAAGCTGGCATCCCTTCTCACGGAAGCTAATATCACCGACGCACAGCTCGAAAGCTTCGCAGGAGCGGCGGGCGATTCGCTCGGTCCCGAACTGATGCGTTTCGCCACACTCCTGGAGATGGAGCGCATCGCCGACGAGCTCGAACACAGTACCGCGCGCATCTCCGATCTCATAAAGGCTATTAAGGAATACTCCTACATGGATCAGGCCAAGCTCCAGGAAGTGGACATCACCAAGAGCCTGGAGACGACGCTGACCATAATGCATCACAAGCTAAAGCGCGGCATTACTGTGACGCGGAATTATGAGCCGGACCTGCCCAAAATCATGGCCTACGGCAGCGAACTCAACCAAGTCTGGACCAATCTGATCGACAACGCCGCTGACGCTATGGGCGACAGCGGCAAGCTGCGCATCCGCACTGCTCGCGAGAACGATTCCATTTTAGTGGAGATCGCAGACAATGGTCCCGGCATTCCCCCGGAAGTACAGTCACGCATTTTCGAGCCGTTTTTCACCACCAAGGGTGTCGGTGATGGTACCGGCCTGGGTCTCGACTTCGTCTATCGCATCGTGACTGGTATGCACGGCCAGGTGTCTGTCGACTCCGTCCCGGGCAACACTCGTTTTGCCGTGCGCATTCCGATTCAAGCGCCAGAATAGATCGAGGAGGAAAGCGTGGCCGACACCTGCACTCACATGGATCAGATTCGCAATCTAAAGCCCAAGACACGAGGCTGCGAGGAATGCCTCAAAATGGGCGACACCTGGGTACACCTGCGGCTCTGCGAGATCTGTGGTCACGTGGGTTGCTGCGATTCATCAAAGAACAAGCACGCGACCAAACATTTCCGCGCAACGAAGCACGCGATCGTAAAATCCATCGAGCCGGGAGAAAACTGGTTTTGGTGCTACGTCGACGAAGTAATGTTTGAAGAGGGCTGAAGTCGACGAGTTCAGTCGGCGATGGAGCCCTGTTTCGCTGTAGCAGCGGTCTTAGTAGGAAAGAGCAGCGAAGCCGCAAGAGCCAGCAGTAAAATCCCCGTCACTATCAGCAGGGAAATATATTCGGGAATGTCCATCCACTTGTGCGCGATCATCTTTGCGCCGATAAAGGTGAGCACGAACGACAGCCCCACGGTGAGGAAGCGCAGACGCGTCAGCACTCCGGCCAAGAGAAAATACATCGCACGCAGACCCAGAATGGCGAAAACGTTGGATGTATACACGATGAATGGATCTTGTGTAATTCCGAAAATGGCCGGGATGGAATCAATGGCCAGCGTGATGTCCGTAATTTCGACGACCACCAATACCAGAAAGAGCGGCGTCGCATAGAGCTTCCCCCCGCTGCGGACAAAAAAGTGCTCGCCTTTGTAGTCGTGGGTAACGCGGAGATGCTTGCTCGCGAAACGAAAGATGAAGCTCTTTTCGGGATGAACCGCTTCCTTTTTTACGAACAACATGTGAATCCCGGCGTAAACGATAAACGCGCCGAAGAGGTACAGCACCCAGGAAAAGCGTTGAATCAGCTCCGCGCCGGCCAGAATCATCACTCCGCGCATCACCAGTGCGCCGACGATGCCCCACTCGAGCATGCGATGTTGGAAGCGTTCGTCAACCGCAAACGTCCGGAAGATCACTAAAAAAAGAAACAAATTATCGACGCTGAGAGCTTTTTCGATCAGATAGCCGGTGAAGAATTCCAGGCCCGCTTGCTTCCCGGAGTAGTGCAGTATGCCCACGCCAAAAAGAATGGAGAGCGCGACCCACAGCAGGCTGAAGAACCCGGCTTCACGCAAGCTGACCTTATGCAGCCGCCGATTGAAGACACCCAAGTCCAAAGCGATAGAAGCCAGAACGAAAAGGTTGAATCCAACCCAAAGAAGAGGAGTGCCCATAGCGAGGCGCGCTGCGCGTCAGGGAGCCGAAGCCAGCCTGTCCAGCGCGTTCAAGTTGGTAAGTTCGATGCGTGTGGTTTGTCCAGCGCGGATCGCAACTCGCACGTCCCATCCGACCCTGGTATCTCCGGCATTGGCATCCAGATTCAGCGTGCTGACCCAATATTCTCCGGGAGCGAGCCCGGAAGCCGAGGCGCGGCCGTCCAGATCGGTATCTGCTCTTGCGGCAAGATATTTCGTCTGCGCGAATTCCGGCGCCAGTCGTACCACGCGGCGCCGGTGCTCGGCTTGAATCTGCGACCACTGTTGCTGCGGATTGACTCCCACCAGTTCAAGTTCGATCCCACTGACAGTCGACGGATTATTCTGTATGAATTTCTTCAGCGCGGCGTGGTACTCCTGCACTTGCTTGTTATAGCGCTCCGGATTCGCCGTCCTGTCGGCGTCGGCATATTTCGGCTTAGGTATGCCGGAAGTCACGCCGCCGCTATTGGAGCGCTGGTACGCGAGAAGAAATTCGGGCACATGGAGGATGTCATCGGGCGTGACCAGGCGATCCAAGCCGGGCAGAGTCAAATCAAAAACGTCATGTGCCTTCAGCCATTCCTTCAGTTCCGGTGACACCTTTAGACCCTCGATGAATTTCTCGCGGGAGGGAATTGCGTTCTCAGCTTCTACTTCCCTGACGATTTCGGCATAGCTTTTTGTCAGAACATAAAATGTGAAATCGCGTACCGGCTCCGGCCGAGCCGCGGTTGGGCTAATCCGCGCCGCGAGTTCGAGCGAGCCTGCGGTGCTTTGTGCCCCAGCAGCGCCGGCGAGAAAAGCTGGGCAGCTCAACAAGGAAATGAAGCGGAATAATCCTCTGCGCATGGACTTCAATCCTAGCAGATTGATACCACCGCAGGTGGCGAGAAGGTTGTCGTGTTGCCGAGACCGCTAGCAAAATGCGCAGTTCGAGATGGTCTGCCGGCGCCGAAGAAGGCTCAGAATTGAAGCGTAATCCGCTCAGTATAGGCGGAACGTAACTTCGATGGGAACGATAGTCGGCACAATCTTGCCGTTTGGCCCCACGGCCGGTTTGAATTTCCAGCCCTTGACGGCTTCGATGGCCTTCTCTTCCAATCCGAGGCCGGGACCCTTCACAACAGAAATGTTGATCGCGCGGCCATCGGCAGTGATCGTCACCTGCAGCACCACGGTGCCTTGATATTTCGCCTTCCGCGCTTCATCCGAATATTGTGGGATCGGGCAGTACAAGCAGATTGGTATGCCAACGCCATTCACGCCGGCACGAAAGGCGCCGCCGCCGGTGCCGCCGCCTTCGCCAGGACCAAGGCCCCCGCCCGTGCCGCTTCCAATGCCCGTGCCGTTACCGTGACCGAGCGAATCGGAGTATGCGGAAGCCAGTGGGTCACCGTAGGTCGACATGTTAGGACTCGGGACTTTCAAGTCCGGAGGACCGAGCAGCGCCGGATCCATGGCCAGCTTCGGATTCAGATTCTGAATCTTCACCTGCGGCGGCGTAAATTGCGTCCACTTGAACTTGGGCAGCTTCCCCTTGTTCACTGGCGTCAGGGTGTGATCGTTGGCGCCGCCACCGCCGCCCGCCTTCGTGGCGCCAGCAGGGAGCTTCGTTACATAAGGCGAAATGTCGATCGGCGTAACATCCATCTTGCTCTTCGCCTGCGTCGGTGTGGAAAAGTGCCAGAAGAGCGGCACAAAAATGACCAGCGCAAAAATGCCCGCATGAAGGCCTATGGAAATGATTTGCGTCCAACCGAAGTTTTCATCCTTCGACCAAATCTCTTTCACCTTCACAGGCTTGCTGGTCACCTGCAGCGGCGGCAGCTTCGTAGGCGCGAAAACTTCCTTAATGCGGTAGAAAAAGCCTCCAAAGCTCGAGCCCCAGTTCACTGCCAGCCTGCTGTTGAGCGGCCCTTTAGGCACTGGGCGTGAGCTCAAAAACTCCTTGAAATTCTCGCCGACTCCGCCGCCAAAAGCATTGCGCGTAAACGGCGCATCGGGACGCTCTACAACCTTTATGGGGCGCTCGGTCAAAAACTGCTTTAGATTGGACCAAAAATCATCGGATACAAGGTGAGCGGGAGCCCCAAAACGTGGCACCGCACTGGCGGGCACCGGCACAGCCGCTTGCTGCGTGCCTGAACCGCCAGACGAATTTCGTTTTATATTCGCGGGCAAAAGACTAATAAAAGATGAATCTGGCACCTGTGTCCCCTGAAATCAGCCGCCGGGCGGCATAGGCTTAGACGTAAGAAACCCTCGACTAGGTGTCTCCCCGGGAATACCAACAAATGTACGATTCCCGCAGGAAGCGATTGGTTGCACCCGCCTTGCGGCCGACCTTGCGCTCTGCGCTGGGCTGACACCCACTGCCATTCATTGTAACATACGCTATTCACGCTGCTTTCCGATGTTTCCCGCCAAACACCTTAGGGAAATAACGGCATAGAAGGGAATTGCGCTAAATCGCCCATGGCCGACGAGCCTCTCGAACTAAAAAAAACACTTAATCTGCCGAAAACGGATTTTTCTATGAAGGCGAACCTGCCGCAGAACGAGCCCAAACAGCTTGCGGCCTGGCAGGAAGAGAACCTCTATGAGCGCATTCTCGAAGTCCGCAAGGGCAAGCCGCTGTTCGTTTTGCACGATGGCCCGCCGTATCCCACCGGCGAAATCCATCTCGGAACGGGTCTGAACAAGATCCTCAAAGACCTGGTGGTGAAGACTAGGAGCATGGCCGGGCATTACGCGCCGTACGTGCCGGGCTGGGACTGCCACGGCTTGCCCATCGAGACGCAGGTCGAAAAGGAACTGGGCGGCAAGGGCAAAGTTCCTCCGGCGGAGTTCCGCAAGCTGTGCCGCCAGTTTGCCGCGCGTTACGTCGAGCAGCACAAGCGCGACTTCAAACGCCTCGGCATCTTCGGTCGCTGGAACGATCCTTACCTGACCATGAGCTTCGACTACGAAGCCACCATTGCCAGCGCGTTTCTCGATTTCATGGAAAGCGGCTACGTCTATCGCGGACGCAAGCCGGTTTATTGGTGCATCCACGATTCGACGGCATTGGCCGAAGCCGAAGTCGAGTATGAGGACCATACCAGTCCTTCGATTTGGGTCAAGTTTGGTGTGGCCGGTGGCGGCTCCGGTGAAGCGGCGAAAATTGGCAACGATGTTAGCGCCGTGATCTGGACCACCACTCCCTGGACAATTCCGCACAACCGCGCGTTAGCGTTTCATCCGGACTTTGAATACGCGGTAGTCGATACAGAAAAGGGCGCGCTTCTGCTCGCTACCGATCGCGTCCCTGCCTTACAGGCAGAGAGCGGAATCAAAGAGGCTCGCATCCGCGCAAAGTTCAAAGGCTCGGATTTATCTGGGATGAAATTTCAGCATCCCTTCCTGCCAATTCAGGTGCCGGGCGTTCTCGCCGACTACGTAACGCTCGATCAGGGCAGCGGCATCGTGCACACCGCTCCCGGCCACGGCGCAGACGACTTTTACTCCGGTCAAAAATATGGCCTGGAGATTTACGCGCCGATTGATGACCGTGGCCGTTATCTTGAGGGCTTGCCGGAATACAAAGGCAAGGACGTTTTCACCGCCAATCCTATCATCGTCAAGTTGCTTGCTGAACGTGGCGCGCTCCTCGCCCACCACGAGTATAGACACAGCTATCCGCATTGTTGGCGGTGCCACAATCCCGTAATTTTTCGCGCGACGGAGCAGTGGTTTATCAAGATGGATGCGGCGGCACACGCCCGTAGTGCGACTCTTCGCCAGGAGGCCCTCGACGAAATCCGCCACGTCAAGTGGATTCCCGCCTGGGGCGAAGATCGCATGTACGACATGATCAAAGAGCGCCCGGATTGGACCGTTTCGCGCCAGCGCTTCTGGGGCGTACCCATCATCGTTTTTTATTGCGACGCTTGCGGGACGCGCCTCGAGGATTACAAAGCTCTGCGAAATGTGGTGCGCTGGTTCGAGAAAGAAGGCGCCGACGCCTGGTATAAACACAGTCCGGAAGAACTCTTGCCCGCCGGAACAACATGCGCTTGCGGCGCAGCTAAGTGGCGCAAGGAAAACGACATTCTCGACGTTTGGTTCGACTCCGGCTCTTCACATTTGGCAGTGTTGAAGGGACCGGAGTGGCCGGCCGACGTCTATCTCGAGGGTCCCGACCAATATCGTGGCTGGTTCCATAGTTCGTTGCTGGTCGCCACCGGCATAAAGCACAAAGCCCCGTACAAAAGCGTCGTTACTCACGGATGGACCCTCGACGAAAAGGGCCAGCCGATGTCGAAGTCCCTCGGCAACGCGTTGTATCCCAACGAAATCGTTGAACGCTGGGGCGCCGACCTGCTTCGCCTCTGGGTCGCCTCCGTCGAATACCAAGCCGACGTAAAGATGAGCGAGCGGGTCATGACCCAGCTCAGCGAAGCCTATCGCAAAATCCGCAATACTTTCCGCTTCGCGCTTGGAAATTTGTTTGACTTCGATCCGTCGCGCGATGCGCTGCCCAATGAGCAGCTCGAGGAAATCGATCGTTGGATGCTCGAGCGCACCGCCGACCTGGTCACCAAGTGCCGCGATTGGTACGCCGCGTACGATTTCCATCGCGTCTACCACGCTATCCATGATTTCTGCGTAGTCGATCTCAGCGCCTTTTACTACGATGTGCTAAAAGATCGCCTCTACACCAAAGCCGCCACAAACAAATCGCGCCGCTCGGCGCAAACGGCAATCTGGAAAATCACCAGCGCGTTAGTCCGCTTGATTGCCCCAGTTCTCGTCTTCACCTCTGAAGAAATATGGAAATATCTCCCGAAGACCAAAGGCGACCAGCCCAGCGCGCACATGGCGGAGTTTCCCGAAGCCGAAAGTTTGATTGCAAAGATCGACCCGCAGAAAAAGGAAGCTTGGGAGGAGTTAGCCAAAGTGCGGTCCGCCGTGCTCGCGAAATTGGAAGAAGCGCGCAACGCGAAATCGATCGGCGGCTCGCTTGAGGCGAAAGTCTCGTTGTATTCCAGGCTTCCAGAACTGCAAAACACTCTAAAGTCATACGCCCAACAATTGCCCGCGCTGTTCATCGTGTCCCAGGTGCAAGTCCTCGAGGCGGCGCCCGATGCCGGGGAATCCGGTCTAGCCGTCCGTATCGACAAAGCCGAGGGCCAGAAATGCGAGCGCTGCTGGAACTACTCCACGCATGTCGGCGAGAACGCGCGCTATCCCACGATCTGTGAACGTTGCAGCGAAGCCCTCGCACAAATCGAAGGCGGAGCCCGCCATGCCGCCACGTAAGCCACGAGCGCAAGCCCCTTCGAGTGCAGCGGACTTGCTTACCTCAAGCCTCGAGGGGCCGCTGCTTGCACAGTCACCCGAAGCCGTAGCCAGCAACGGCCATAGGTTTTTTAATGCGAGGCGATCGTGATCCCCGCGCGGCTCCGCTGGTTGTGGCTCACCCTAGCCGTGGTCCTTCTCGACCGTGCCACCAAAGCCTGGTTCGAATCGCAAACCGTCGAAGGCTGGCACCGCGAATTGATTCACAATTTCATCTACCTCGTACACAGCCGCAATCCCGGCATCGCCTTCGGCGTTTTCGCCGACTCCCCCTCAATCGGCATGCGCATCCTGCTGATCGTAGGCTCCGCCGTAGTCATCGGCGCGCTCGCTTGGTTATTTGTAGCAGGTCACAGTGGCGGCTCCCTCACCGCTGCCGGCCTCGCGCTTCTGCTCGGCGGCGCCACCGGCAACGTAACCGATCGCATTGTCCACGGCGCCGTCACCGACTTCTTCGAGGTCTGGCTCGGCAGCTATCACTGGCCCGCCTTCAACGTAGCCGACTCCGCCATCACCATCGGCGCCGCGCTAATCATCATCGACGTCCTCTTCTTCCACAAACACCACGCCTCCGAAGTTACCAAACGGCAACCAAGTTAACGCTCGTGTGACGTACCAGTTTCAGACTATTGGGTTTTCCAAATGGCGAGTCCGTCGTGCCGCGACCCTAAAATGAACTCGCTGCTTACCTTCTCAATGGTTTCGTGAATTATGTGATCAAACAAGACATACTCGCCGGGCGAGCGGGAAGCTAGCTCGCGGAGGCGCGTGCGTGCGCGAACGAGGTCGTCAGCAGCCTCGAGCCAAATGAAACTCCCGTCAGGATCTCTGCGAAGCAGGTCAAAGGGCGTTTGCATAAAGCACTCCGTGCAACGATTAGACACGTTGGCCCCAAGCGGGAAATGCCAAAAGGTTAGCAATGATATACGTAACGGCAAATAAAACAGAAGAAAACAGTGTGAACGAGGGGTACCTCGAGGTTGGGGCGTCAACAGCTTGACGCGGAGGCCGAACACGTTCGCCCCATCGAGTGGGAAGAATTCATGCCCGGAGCGCTCATTCTTCTCTGAAGCGCTCTGTGCCGTTTCCTCGTGGACTTCGTGTTAAGTGTTTTCGCCTATCGGGACGGGCGCTTAGCGTCAGCCGATGAGGCAGCGGCTGCGGCGGCTTTTTGCTGCGGCCGGTCGGCATGAGTTGGTGGGGCGGCGTGGCCGTTGGCACCGGTTGAGGCTGCGGTCGAATTACCCGGCAGCGCGATATCGAGCTTCTTGCGCAGCGCGGTTTCGAGCTTATCGCGGATGTCTTTGTTTTCTTTGAGGAATACGCGGGCATTCTCACGGCCCTGGCCCATGCGTTCGCCGCCAAAGCTAATCCACGTGCCGCTCTTCTCAAGCAGGCCTTTTTCGACGCCGAGGTCGATCAGGTCGCCCTCGCGGGAGATGCCTTCGCCATACAGAATGTCGAATTCGGCTTCGCGGAAAGGCGCGGCCACTTTGTTCTTCACTACTTTGCCGCGGGTGCGCGAGCCGATGACGCGGTCGCCTTCCTTGATCGCTTGTATGCGGCGAATATCCAGACGAATCGAGGCATAGAACTTCAGCGCGCGGCCGCCAGTTGTGGTTTCCGGATTACCAAACATCACGCCAATTTTTTCGCGGATTTGATTGATGAAGATGAGGCAGGTGCGCGATTTGGAGACGATAGCGGTGAGCTTGCGCAGGGCTTGGGACATCAGACGCGCTTGAAGACCCATTTGCGGGTCGCCCATATCGCCTTCAAGCTCGGCCTTGGGAACGAGCGCGGCGACAGAGTCCACCACAACGATATCGACAGCGTTTGAGCGGATCAGTTCCTGCGCGATCTCGAGCGCCTGTTCACCATTGTCCGGCTGCGAGACGAGAAGATTGTCGACGTCCACGCCGAGCTTGCGCGCGTAAATGGGATCGAGGGCGTGTTCGGCGTCGATGAAGGCCGCCGTGCCGCCGAGCTTTTGCGCTTCGGCGATGACGTGCAGCGTCATGGTGGTCTTACCGCCGGATTCCGGGCCGTAAACTTCGACCACGCGGCCGCGCGGAAAACCGCCTACACCCAGGGCGGCGTCTAGCGATAGGCACCCGGTGGGGATCACGCTTACCGGCACCAGCACATCGCGGCTGCCCAGGCGCATAATCGAACCCTTGCCGTAGGATTTTTCGATTACCGCGATCGCCGTTTCCAACTGTTTTGCTTTATCGTCTGCCATTTCACACCTCGGTGGAGGAAAGTAGGGAATCTTTGCTGCACGACCGAAAGGCACGGCTTGGCGCCGGGAAAGCGCTGAGCCGTTGGCCGAGTACATAATAGAAGCGGTAGATTACCATTTCGTTTATGATCCCGCCAGCGTTTTGTTTTCGGACACTATCAAGGCCCACAGCAGTCCGAAATAGCTGTGCCACAGGCGTCGGATGTCCTCAGGATGACAGGTTTCGGGTTTGGGGCAAGAGGTCATGCTAAGCACCTGTTGAAAACGCCGAGCAGGAAAGTAGC
>DATBYP010000188.1:0-2907 GCA_036513675.1 Candidatus Acidiferrum sp. | reverse complement strand
AAGCCTCTGTGCTCACTGCAAGAAGAGCCGCGCAGCATTTTAGGCTCTCTTCGGCTGACGACGCTTGCGAGCATTTGTATATTCTGACCGTACGATCAAGCCTAGGCCCGTCTCCACCTAATGCTGGCAGATACACCGTTGCCTCGCGGTTTCGGCGCCGCTCTTGCGAGCGTGGATACATTTTTCCAAGGGCTCCAGAACAGTTCGTTGCCTCCCCGCTCTGCCTTGTAGGCTACGTGCGATGGGACGCACGGTCTAATCGAGTTCCTCCTCTCCAGAACAATCATTTTCAGCAGCTTTACAGGTCGCACTCCGGTTACCCGACTTATCGGCCAGTGAGTTGTTCGTCATGAGCTATTTGCAGTCCGATCTGCCGTGCCTCAATCCAGATCATCCGCTGATTCAGATCCATGCCAGATGCCCACGATATCTCGGGCCGACAACCGGGCGCTCGGAGCCCTAACTCAGGTACTTCCACTGCGACCATGATTCCTGCAGGCTCTGATGAGGGCGCCGGCAGACGAAGATCGTAAGGTGGGACTCTTCCGGGATTGCGTACTTCAGCGAGACGCTCGCTGCGGGCGTGACTTCGTCATAAAACTGAAGTAACTGACGTTCGCTAAACCCGATGGCAACGACAACATGGCCACTCGTCGCGCCAGGTCCCCACAAACCGTACTGGTTGTGACCGCTAATGGCTCGCGGCAATCCCAGTTTCGAGCCGAAATAGTCTACGGCGGACGCTTCCCCATAGTTGTAGGCCAGCACGACCGCCTGGGCGCGCTCAGCATCGGGCAGCGCCTTGTATGCTCCTGCCACCGCGCGGACCTGTTCCTGCCAGCCAAACATGTCCGCGAAAATTTGCGGCAACTCGCTCACCGGCACGTTTTCCACGCGAATTGAATGCACGTCCCAGAATCGCGTGTAGCGAATGGTAGCTTCGACCGGAAGTATTGGCATCGCCAGCGGAGCCGCAATCAGTCCGCCGATCAATAAGGACACTGCCACTGTGGGTCGTAACCAGGCTCCTATTCGAGGAACCAACCGCAGTTCAATCCAAACAGAGCCAGCGGCCAGCAGCATGATGTACGCCGGCGCGAGGTAATAGATCTTTCCGTGCAGGATGAGCATCTCTGCCAGAACAGTGAAATACGCCCAGGCCAGTACGGCATACTTTTTCCCGAGCGGATCTCGCAGCAAAAAATACAGGCCAGCGATCCAAATGGGTGTAGCCAAGGGATGTGTCAGCAAAGTTTGTTGCCAAATGTATTCCCACGGTGAAACGGTCACATACTTCGTACCCATCACCGCGTGAAACAGCGCCAACGTTGGCCAGCCATAGTGAATTTCCCAAAGCAAATTAGGCAGGAAGCAAAGGAACACGATTCCGCCCCCCAGCCAAATCCATGGTTGCCGAAAATGCTTCCGCACGGAGGCCGCCAGGAGCCCGACCGCAATTCCCGAGCAGAAAAAAAGCATGGAGTGTTTGTTCAAAATTCCAAGGCCGGCAATGAGTCCGCACAGAATCCACAGCTTTGGATTTCCCCCATTCAGAATGCGCAGCACAATCGCTGCGCACGTCATCCAAAACACCGGCTCAAACGCATTCATGGAGAAGAAACTGTCAAACGTCAGGTAGATCGGAGCAAGTAACACGCAAAATGCGGCGAGAAAATGCGCGTACTTCCCGCCGCTCAGCTCCCGAGCCATCCAACCACTGAGAATTACCTTGGCCGCAGCCGCCAGCGCCGGCAAGAAGCGCAAGGCTAAGAGCGAATCGCCCAGGAATGCACGGCTAACACGGGCGAGCAATGGAGCTAGAGGCGCGTGGTCGACATAGCCCCAAGCCAGATGCTGTCCGCAAGCGGCATAATAAAGTTCGTCACGAAAGTATCCAAACCGGCCGCTAAACCCTACGTGAAGAGCAAACGCAACAATCGCTAACGCGTACGCCGCCGTACTCAGCGGCGCCAAAGCGGAGCGATCCGTTTCACCTCGCTCCATCGGGTCGCCGGATGAAATGGTATGCGCTCCAATCGCCAGCGCCGGCGTCGATGAGACGATTTCATCGGGTATTGGGTCCATAGGTTCCGATTGCACATTTTGCGTTGTCGCAAAATCAAAAACCATTGCCCTCTGGCGTCAAACGCAGATCACCCATGGAAAGTAAATCAGTTCTATGGAAATTGTCAGCAAACTCCGAACCAATTGCCCAAGTCCCGATAACGCGGTTACCAGAGAAATGGGTTTCAGTACGAACCGGTTATCTTACCAGGCAGTTGGAATTACTTACGAGTTGCCAGTAACTCAGGAGGTGGCGGCAACAAACCGTGGGTGATTCCATTACACCGTTTGTTTCGAGAGGGCAGGAAGTATATCGTTGAATCCATGGCCGTGAGGTTGAAAGGCAAGATTGCCGTCGTCGCCGGAGCTAGCCGGGGTTGCGGACGTGGCATTGCCGTGGCTCTTGGTGAAGAAGCCGCTACAGTATATGTGACTGGCCGCACCGTCCGCGGAGGACCGCCGCCGACCGATGGAGTCTCCGGCACGATCGAAGAGACTGCGGAAGAGGTCACGCGACGCGGCGGCGTTGGCATACCTGTCCGGATCGACTGCACCAACGCAGGAGAAGTGAAGGTCTTGTTCGACCGGGTACGGACCGAGCATGGTTGCCTTGATATTTTCGCGTGTGCGGTGTGGGGCGGTAACGCACACTTCGTCGATCCAATCTGGAAGCAGCCCTTCTGGAACTTGCCTGCAGAGTTCTGGGACCACTTCATGGGTGCTGGGCCGCAGGCGTTCTGGGTTGGGGCCTACCTCGCCTCCGCCGGGAAGCCGCATTTTCGTAATTGAACCCCATCGTGCTTCCTCAACCTCAGAGCACTTAACGCCCTTCTTCGCGAGTGA
>DATBYP010000187.1:0-8978 GCA_036513675.1 Candidatus Acidiferrum sp. | reverse complement strand
CCAATAGCGGCCGTGGCATTGGCCTGCGAGTCGCAATCAACAAGTAGCGTCGGTTGGTCCGCAGCGGCAAGACAGGCAGCCAGGTTTACAGCCGTGGTTGTTTTACCCACTCCGCCCTTTTGGTTAGCTACCGCGATAATTCGCGCCACCGAACCCCCGTGGGCGAAAACTTAGCAAAGCTCCGGACGGGATGCAAGATGTTTCACGTGGAACAGTTAAGGCGCTGTGAAAATTCCCTCCTGTTGATCGATAGACTCGGGGTCGCGATACCGACCCTGCCAAATTGTTCCACGTGGAACGCAGGAGTGGGGCGACAGGATCCATGTTCCACGTGGAACACTCGTAGCGCTCCTAACGCGGAGCCAATCTCCGCAACTGACTTGTCCACGTGGAACGCTCTGACAGCCACAATCCCGCCGATGTTCCACGTGGAACAACCTAACTCACTGGTTCGTCGTTGGTCTGAGACTCTCTGTGGCCACTCGATGGCTACGCGCTATCTTGCCGCGTGCCGACCAAAAGAAAGCGCTGCAACGAGTGTGGAACTGAAATCGGCTCTTTCCAAATCCACCCGGCGATCTGCTTGATCTCCTCGATATCGCGGCCACCGACCCAAAGAATAGCCTGGCGTGCCGCAACCCGGTCGGAGCGCGCCCAACTCAGAAGCTTGTCAAATTCGCCTAAGGCTCGCGAGCATACAAAATCGAGCGGCGTAATCTCGTCGCCCAGTTCCTCGTATCGACTGACCAAGACCCTTGTATCTGCCAATTGGAGTTCTCGTACGACCTCGGCCATAAATGTCGCCTTCTTTACATTCGACTCAATCAGAAAAACCTGCAACTCCGGACGCACTATCTTTAGCGCCAAGCCTGGAAACCCCGCGCCTGAACCCACGTCGGCTAGCCGACCCGATTGCAGCGGCATCGCAACGGCGGCATACATACATTCGCAAAAATGCCGATATAGCACTTCCAGAGGATCGCGAATGGCAGTCAAGTTCACCTTTTCATTCCAAACCAGCAACATTGCCATGTATCGCTGAATTGCGTCCACTTGTTTGGGCGTTACCTCCAACGCAAATTCGTACAGCGCCTTCTTAATCACTTCCGGAGACAATGGAGCGGCATTTGTAGTTAACATAACATATCCGCTTAGTTGGCTGCCTCTGTAACTGACTTATGTTCAAGGAGATAGCGCGGACCTGCTAGCCCGGCGACTGCGTCCACGCCCGCGTGCCACACTACCACTGGCAGCAAGCTACCGAGGGCAGCGCGGGAAATACCGAATAAGAGGCCCAGCACCGTTGTGCTGACGAATCCGGCGCGGCCCTGATACAGATGCGCCAGTCCAAAGAGGATAGCCGACAGCAAAATCACCACACCGGCAGGCAGACCCGTGCGGCTAAGCACCGCCATGGCAAATCCACGATACAAGAATTCCTCGCACAGTCCTGCCGTAACCGCCAAAGCGAGAAAGGGAATCAGCTCGGTCGTGCTCTGTGGAAGTATGCGCTCCGCCAGCGCCTGAAGCGGTCCTCGCAGCGGGCTTGCCGAACGCCCCATGCGTCGCAGGTTCAGCCATTGCAGCGTCACGATGAGGGCGGCGCCGCACACCGTAATTGCGAAGAGTTTCAAGCGCCCCGGAACGGCCAACCCAAGCTGCTGGGCAGTGAATCCGTGCGCCCAGGCGCGCCATGCAGCGGCGGCTGCGGCGATCCACTGAAATGCAATTGTCGACCAGTACAGTGAAAGCCGCTCTGTCGGCTCTACGCGCGGCTTTGCCAAAAGCTCCTGCAGCCTCTTGCGGCCGCGCCACGGCACAATGACGCCCAAAACAAAGAAGATCAGCAGAATGTCCCAGGGCATGCGGGATGAAAGCACGTTCGGGCACAAACGCGCAACACCTTGCATGGATGTTACGGGCGGCAAACTAGTGGCATCCTTATAATGCAGTAAGCGAGAAGGAAGTTAACGCGAGGTGCACCGTTGGCGACACAAGTGAAACTGACCTCTATGGCCAAAGCGGCCGGCTGTGCCGCGAAGCTCAATCCCGCTACACTCGACGCGGTGTTGCGGAAATTGCCGCGACAAACGGATCCCAATGTCTTGGTGGGATTCGACACCAACGATGACGCCGGGATTTACAGAATTGCTCAAGACCTCGCGCTCGTGCAGACCGTCGATTTCTTCACGCCGATTGTAGATGATCCATTTCTGTTCGGCCAAATCGCCGCCGCCAATGCGCTCAGCGACGTATACGCAATGGGCGGTCGGCCGATCTCTTCGCTCTCGATCGTAGGATTTCCGGAAAAGGGCGACCCGGCAATCCTCGAGCAAATCATCCGCGGCGGACTGGCGAAAATGAACGAAGCGCACTGCAGCGTGATCGGCGGTCACTCGATCCGTAACGAGGACATGTTGTTCGGCTACGCGGTCACGGGCTTGATCAATCCGCAGCGAGTTTGGCGTAACGTTGGCGCGCGCGAGGGCGATGTGCTGCTTTTCACCAAGCCGCTCGGGACCGGCGTTATCACTACGGCCCTGAAAAAGGATCGTGCGACGGAAGAATCGCTGGCGGCCGCGGTTTCCGCGATGACCACGCTGAACAGTGCGGCTGCCGCTGCGCTGCAGGGAATCGACGAGAAGGCCACGGGCACACCCAGCGTTCACGCTGTCACCGACGTCACGGGTTTCAGTTTGCTAGGTCACGCACGCGAAATGGCCCTCGGTGATAGGGAGCACGGCATTGCGGCCGTGTCCCTTGAAATCGATCACTCTGCGTTCGACTATTTTCCCGGCGCGGTCGAAGCGGCGCGCGAAGGCCATCTCTCCGGCGGACTCAAGAACAACCGCGCGTTTGTCAGTGACTGCGCCAGTTTTGCGCCGAGCGTTGCCTCCGAATATCAAGATCTACTCTTCGATCCGCAAACTTCGGGTGGCCTGCTCGTAGCGATTGCCTCGGAAGCGGCGGAAAGCGCCCTTGCTGCGCTGCGGCGTGACGGAGTTCCCGCGCGACGCGTTGGCCGCGTCGTGGTTAAGCGCTCTCCGCTGCTCGCGGTGGAATGAAATGCGCTCGACTTTGAGAATCCTGTAGACTTCCCGCGTGGACACGATTACTCACGGCATCGCTGGCGCGCTCATCGCGAAGGCGGCGTTTCGCGGCCAAGACATGCTTGGCGCAAGGGGGGTGAATCGCCAAATCATCACGTGGTCCCTGATGCTGGGCGCGATCTTCCCGGACTCCGACGTTTTTCGCGAATTTTTCTCAAACAACGATCTCCTCATTCTTACCTGGCATCGCAGCATCACGCATTCGCTCGTTTGTCTGCCGATCTTCGCGGTGGCTCTTGCCCTTCTGACGCGCTGGTTTGTGCGCTGGCGCAAATGGGAGTCGCCCTCTTTTGGCGTGCTACTCGCCGTCTACGCAGCCGGGATTCTTAGCCACATTCTTCTCGATCTGGTCACTTCCTTCGGCACGATGATCTGGTCGCCCGTGAAATGGTCGCGTCCTGCCTGGGACCTGATCTTCATTATCGATTTCACCCTGACTGCGATTCTGCTCGTGCCGCAGTTTGTGGCATGGGTCTATAGAAAGCCGGAAGGATTGCAGCGGCGCGCGCTCGGAAGCTGGATGGTGTTTTCCGTTGCGGCGTTAGCAGTCGCCGCGTTCGCGCTATTCGTGGGCGCGCCCATTTCCATGCGTGCGATTTTCGCTGCTGTCGTAATGCTCGCCGCCGCATTTCTCTTGCCTGCCGTTCGCAACTGGGGCTTGCGCATACGACTCGCGTCGTGGAATTTAGCAGGTTTGTTGCTGTCGCTCGGCTATATCGGAGCCGCGGTTTACGCGCATCGCGTGGCCCTTGAGCGCGTCGATAAGTTCTCTTCCTCGCTACACCTCGAGGTGCAATCGCAAGGCGCTCTCCCGTTTCCACCGTCGTTGTGGCATTGGGATGGGTTAGTCCTCACGCCGCGCGGGGTCTACGAGCTACGCATGAATCTAAGTGGCGAATCCACAGAGGTGCAGGCAGCCGCTGCCGGCCCTGACGTGGATCCCTCCTTGACCTACCGCTTCTATCCGGACGCCGCGCCGAATCCTTACATCGAAGCTGCCAAGCGCCTGCCCGAAGTTCGCACCGTTCTATGGTTCGCCCGTTTTCCTGTGACGCGATTCCATAAGGAGGGCGCTGACGCAATCGTGGAAATCTCGGACTTACGTTTCCCCCAAATGAAGCCCGACCGGCCAGCCTCGTTCACGTACCGAGTGCGCTTCGCGCCCGACGGCACGGTGGTATCGCAAGGCTGGATCAAGCCCAAATAGCCGCGATTTCAGGCCAGCGCACCGGGCAACCAGATTGTTTTTGAGGAATGCCGCGCTACTTTGAAGGTTTGTTGTCCGCGGGATGGATCACCACTTGGCGGTGCTCGCCGACGCCTACACTCTCTGTACGAACTCCGGGCATATCTTTCAATGCAAGGTGCACGATACGCCGTTCGCGCGAGGTCATGGGATTGAGCTTAAACGGCTGCTTGGAGGTCTGTACGCGCTCCGCAGCCACTTTCGCCGTCATGCGCAGCTCTTCGAAGCGCAGCGCGCGATAACCGCCGCAATCAACGTGAATTTTTTCGTGGTGCTCCGGCTCAAGCCGCAAAGCGCGAAAGGCTAGATGCTCAAGCGCCTTCAAAACCTCCGCGCCTCGCTCTAGCAAAATCTCCTTGTCGCGGCCGTCCACGTCGGCGACAACTTCCGCGTCGGTTGCAGGTCCGGGCGCGGCCACGCTTACCGTCACCTTTAACTGAAATCCTGCTGCGTGAACGGTCTCTTCCAGAAACTCGCGCAGAGCCTCCGCCGCTGCTTGCCGATCAAGTTGCCCGTTCTGAATAAGTTCCTGAGCCATGGCGCCTAAGCCTTGAACCGGGTTCGAGTCGCAACCGCGGGCCCGAACTGCCACACAATGTCTTACTTCTTTTTGTTCTTACCGTTCTTCCCACGCGCCTGGACTGCGTTAGCCGCTGGCAAGGGATGCGTACGGTTCAGCCACCACTGCTGCAGGATTCCGACCAGGCTACTGGTAAGAATATACACTGCCAAACCGCTGGAGATGGGCGAGATCATGAATAGCCCGGCCATCGTCACCGGCATGATCTTCATCATCATTTGCTGCTGCGGATCGGTAGTGGTCATCGGCGTCATCTTCGAGACCAGGTACATCGAAAGGCCCATGGTGATCGGCAAAATGTAATACGGATCTTTAGCGGACAAATCTTTGATCCACGCAAACCACGGCGCATGCCGCATCTCGATTGCAAAGCGCAGCACGGTGTTTAGCCCGAACCAAATGGGCATCTGCAAAAACATCTGGAAACAGCCGCCTACCGGGTTAATTTTCTCGCGGCTGTATACCGCCATTACCTCCTTGTTCATCTCCGCTTTGCGCGGATCGCGCATGGAATATTTCTTGTACTTCTCCTGGATCTGCTTGATCTCCGGGGCCACACGTTGCATTTTCAGCGTGGTGCGATAGCTGGAAATGCGCAACGGGAATAGGAGCATGTTGATGACGAGCGTCAGCAGGACGATGTCCCAGCCCCAGTTCGGAATATACTTGTGCAGCCATTTCAATCCGTGGAAGAGCGGATCGGCGATAAATTCCAGCCAGCCGAAATTCACAAGCGAGTGAAGCGGCGGGTTCATCTTCTTTAGTTCGTCGTAGTCCTTCGGGCCCACATAGACGCGCAGCGCCACTGGCTGCGCCGAAGCTGCCGTCTGGATTTGCGGGACTGGTTCTTCCGTGTCTTTGCCCTCCACCTGAACGGTGCGGAAAACCTTCCAGTAGCGGGCCTCTAGACTCCCGGAAGGCGCGCCGCTCGGCGGTAGAAACACCGCGGTGAAGTAACGGTCCTCGATTCCGTCCCAATCCTTGCCGCCCTGCCACACTCCGTGCGGCCACTTCTCCGGCCCGTCCAACTTCTTGGCCATGATGTTGGTGAGCTTGCCGTTCTCGCTGTAGAAGACGGAGACTGTGTCAATGGGCGCGGGGTTGGACACCGTCTGATCGCCGAAACCGCCCAGCCAACTCATCCCAGCGAGAATAGGAGCGCCGTTGAACTTTGCGGAAGTCTCGACGCGCACAACATAGGTGTGGTCAAAATGAAATCGTTTGGTGACTTCCAGGTGGCCGTCGCTCCAACTGAATTCCGCGTCGGCCGGCGCATGCAAATTGCTCGCGGGAGTAGAAATTTGATACAGCGCATTATTCGCCGCGGACTCCTGGTCTTGATCGTTTAACGCCACCGCAAACGGCCACCCGCCGGTCTGCTGCGCGGCATCCGGATGCACTAAATCGAGAATGCGTGGCGGTTTCGAGTCGTCTGTGTATTTTTTTAGCTGCCAGCTCTTCACCACCGCGCCGCGGTTTGAGAATTCCACGCGATACAGATCATTGTCCACAACCAGCGTTCGCTCTTCCGCACTCGCCTTGGGCGGAGTTGCAGCCTGCGACACGCCGGACACACTCGTGGCCGTTCCTTTTGAACCTGGCGCGTTCTTGGTCGAGGTCGCCCCGCTGGTGGAGGTGCTGCCTCCCGGGGTTGCAGGCGCCGTTTGTGCCGGCCGGTTAGCTTGCGGCAAATTCGTCGGCGGTTTGGGTCCAAAATATTTGGCCCAAAGCAGAATCACTACCAGCGACAGGAGCGAGGCCACCACAATGCGCAACTCGTGCGTAAACTTAAATGTCTTCTGCGGATCACTCAAGAATGGGCCTCTTCCGGTGCGGCTGTTGTGCTGTGAGTGCAGGCGTCAGGAACGGGGTCGTATCCAAATTTGTGCGACAGTGGATGGCATCGCAGCAGGCGCTTGAGCGTTAGCCAAGCTCCATGCGACACTCCAAATCGCTGGACCGCTTCATAGGCGTAGGCCGAACACGTGGGCACGAATCGGCAGCTTCCACCAACCAGCAGCGACAAATAGGTCTTGTAAAATCGCAGCGCCCCGAGCGCGATGCGCACGCCGGTGCTACGCCGTGCGCCGCTCATGCGCTCGGCATCAGGCGCAGGAAGTCCGCTGTCAACGCAGCGAACCCCGCCTTCGCCACATTGTTCTTCGGGTGTATGACGATGTCCCATCCTGCAGGTATCTCCAGACGACGGCAGCGCACGATTTCCCGCACACGCCGCCGGATGCGATTGCGCACTACTGCGCCGCCAAGCGCCTTCTTGATGCTGAATCCAAATCGGCTGTGCGGCAGTTGATTCGCGCGAAGAAAAATCGTGAAGTGGGAATTCGAGCGGCGCTTCCCGTCGCGGTATACGGCGTCAAAATCTCCACGCCGCACGAGCCGCGCCTCGCGCGGAAAGTCCAGGCGCCGCGCGCTATTCGGGAGTGAGCCGATGACGGCCCTTCTTGCGGCGCGCCGCAAGCACCCTGCGGCCTCCGGGTGTCTTCATGCGCGAACGGAATCCGTGCGTTTTTGCGCGCCGGCGCTTGCGCGGCTGATAAGTGCGCTTTGGCAAAGCAGTCCCCCTTTAGTTACGCGCGCCGAAGATGCGAAGTTCAGATGCAAAATTCGCACTACTCGGCACACGCCGCCCGAACCAAGCAGCGGTTCACAAGCCGCCTCAGCGGCACTCTGCGAATTAGTTAGTGTAGACGACCCGCGCGCGCACGGTCAAGAAAGCGGGAGCCTTTCAGATCAATGGCAGTAAATTCAGTTCGGCTTCTTGTAGGGCGTTTCTCCGTGAAGCCAGCGCCGCAATGTTTGCAAGCTTCTGGGCCGCATTCCAGTGCCGGCAAGACTCGCGCCAGCCCATAGCAGCCGATAAATCACGAGTGCCAATGCGATAAAAAAGGTACCGAATGTAACTACGCTAGCAATGGGAGGAAGGTTCAGCATGGTAAATACCCCCGGCCAGAATAACACGGCTAACGGGCGACCGTTGGCGCTCACTCCGCGTTAAGCGAGGTTCTTTGTATGCCGGTATTCGTCATACGCCGCCAAATAGCGATCTACATCTTTGCGCAGCAAGTAGTACGGAGTCGACAGCCGAATCTTCGACGGCCCGCCGCCGCGAATGCGGATTTTCTTGTTCTGCCACATCCACGTTTCGATCTCCAGTATCTGGATGGGTGGCACGTTGACCGACGCGATCGCGCAACGCAGCGCCGCGTCCGGTGAAGTCCAGGACTCCGCGCCGCGCTTCACCATTTCGCCCAGAATGTAGTCAGCCATCTTTCGGTGCCGCCGCTCGATACGTTCCAAGCCGATGTCGTTCGCAAGCTTGACCGCTGCACGCATTCCCCACAACGAAGGCACATTGGAGCTGCCGATGCGCTGGAAACGTTCTGCGCGCAGTTTTGGGTCGTCCCATCCGGCGGTCACGATCGTATTCCACAGCCGGTCGATCACCTCGTCGCGAACGTACAAGAATCCGGTCCCTTTCGGCGCCATCAGCCACTTATGCGGACTTGAGGTGTACATATCGCAGCCCAAGTCATGGACATTCAGCGCCATCATTCCAATAACGTGCGCGCCATCCACGGCGGAGAGAATGCCCTTCGACCGCGCCAATGCGCACAGCTCCTTGGCCGGCAGCACAACTCCCGTGGCCGTTGTGATGTGGCTGAAAAACAGAACCCGCGTCCGCGGCGTGATCGCATCGTTGATAAGGTTCAGCACCGCCGCTGCACTCGGCACAGGTTTTGGCAGCGTAACCTTTTTCACCATAATGCCGTAGCGCTTGGCGCGTAAGTTGAACGGATGCTCTCCGCCGGGATGTTCCTGGTCCGTCATTAGAACTTCGTCGCCCGGTTTCATATCCAAGCCATTTGCGATGTAGCTGTTCGCCTCCGTGGCATTGCGCAACAGAGCGATCTCGTCCCGTTTGCAACCCACAAACGCCGCCAGCGGATCGCGAAATTCGTTCCATGCGCCATAGCCCCAAATCGGATAATCCTCGGGATCACTCTGCGCCATCTTCTCCGTC
>DATBYP010000186.1:0-14231 GCA_036513675.1 Candidatus Acidiferrum sp. | reverse complement strand
AACGGCGTACAACTGTTCAAAGGTGAGATCATTGCCGCTCAGGGCAATCGTCATGAATGGCTCCGAAGTGCTTTTGGCACGGGCGAAGCCCCGAGGATGGCTCGATATTTTTCCGGCAAAAGCTTAGGCTTGCCATTGCTGCCGCAAATTACGTGAAGCGTCTCGCCCGAGGCGAGCAGTGCTTGGTCGCTGTCACGAAGAACTTCATAGGAGAATCGAATGGTGCGGTTTCGCGACTCCGCAATGCGTGTGCGCACGCGGAGTACCTCGTCATAGAGAGCGGAGGCGTGGTAGTGGCAGCGCACGTCGACAACCACGATATGGCAGTCGTCCTCGATTTCCATGCGCTTGTACTCGATGCCCCGCGCGCGCATCAGCTCTACGCGGCCAACTTCGAACCAAATCAGGTAATTCGCGTGGTAGACCACGCCCATCTGATCGGTTTCCGCGTAGCGCACTCGTACCGTCGTGTCGTGATGCTCCATGGTTTGCATGATCCTGATTATTCCGGCTTGCCGTGCCAGATTGGCTTGCGCTTTTCCAGAAAGGAAGCCACGCCCTCTTTAAAATCGGGCGTGCAGCGGATACGCGCATTTTCCAGAATCGCGCGCTCGAGGTCGTGATCCACTCCAGCGGCGGCCGCAGAAGTCAAAAGATGTTTCGCGCGCGTCAGGCTGCTCGGGCTGGCGGCGATGAGGTCGTTGGCAAGTTCGAAAGCGCGGTCCTGCAAGCGCTCCGCGGGAACGACTTCCGTCACCATGCCGAACTCCTTTGCTTCCGCGGCTTCGATGATGCGCCCGGTCAGCAGGAGATCACGCGACCGCTTATCTCCGATCTGCCGCGTGAGAAAAACGGAAACGATAGCGGGCAGGAATCCAATTTTCACTTCGGTATAGCCGAACTTCGCGTCGGGCGACGCCAGAGTGAAGTCGCAGAGCGTGGCTATACCGCAGCCGCCCGCATAGGCAGGTCCGTTCACCGCCGCGATCATCGGGCGCGGAAAGCTCCACAAGCGGCGCAGCATTTTGGCGATGCGCCGCGAATCCTCCTGGTTCTCCGCCGGCGACTGCTTCGCGATGGTCGCGAGCATTTCTAGATCCATGCCGGCGCAGAAAGAGGTGCCTGCTCCGGTGACAATCACCACACGCGAGTGGCTCTTCTCGATGGTGTCCAGCGCCGTCTGCAGCTCCGCAATCATTTGCGTGTTGATGGCGTTGCGCTTGTCGGGGCGATTCAGCGTGATCTTCGCGATTTCGCCGCTGAATTCGAGGATCAGTGTCGAGTGCATGGAAAAGACCTCGCTAATTCACAACTGGCGCGTGTGCGTATTTCGCGCGAATCTCATTGGTCATGGCCAGCACTTTGGTGAGCCGCGCGGTGTCGATGCCTGGATCGGCCCCTGCTTTGCGCAGCGCGGCGAGCACTTGCTCCGTGGCGATATTCCCAACCAGATTGTCTCCCGCAAAGGGGCAGCCGCCAAGTCCCGTTAGTGCGCTGTCAAAACGCCTGCATCCCGCTTCATACGCTGCAAGAATCTTCTCATCAGCGCTCTCCGGTCGGCTGTGCAGATGAACGCCCAGCTCGATTCCCGCAACCTGATCTTTTACTTGGCGAAACAGATCGCCGACAAGCTGCGGGGAGGCTGTGCCCACCGTGTCTGCGAGTGAGACAGTGCGGACGCGAATGTCTTTCAACCACTCCACAGTGTCCTGCACGATCTCCGGGCCCCACGGCTCATCATAAGGATTGCCGAAGGCCATGGAGATGTAAATAACCAAGCCGCGATTTGCGGCGGCGGTCGCCTTTTTCAGCGTTCCCACCAAAGCGCGCGATTCCTCCCGCGTCATATTGGCATTGGCCCTCCGAAAGTAAGCCGAGATCGAATACGGATATCCGATCGTTGTGACCCCCGGGGTCGCGAGAGCGCGCTCGAGTCCTCGTTCATTCACGACAATGCCGATAATCTCCGGTCGCTCAACGCCCGCGGGGAGGGACGAATTGAACTTCTCCGTCACTTCCTCGCTATCAGCCATCTGCTTCACATGCTTCGGCGAAACAAAGCTGACAGCATCGATGTGCTTGAATCCGGCAGCGGCCAATTCTGTCAGGTATTCAGCCTTCATTTCGGTCGGAATGATATCGGTGAGTCCCTGCCATGCGTCCCTCGGGCACTCGACTAGCTTGACGGTTTCCATATCAGGTCTGCAGGACTCCCGTCTTGAACTCGGGGATTTCGGGATTCAGGGCGGCGGCTTCGAGGGCCTGGATCAGCGCATCGCGCGTATGCGCGGGATCGATGATGGCATCGACCCACAGGCGGGCGGCGGCGTAGCGCGGATCGGTCTGATGCTCGTAGGTGGTGCGGACGGATTCGTACAATTCTTTTTTGACTTTTTCGTCGACCTTCTTGCCTTCGCGCTCTAGCTGCTTCAGCTTGATTTCGACCAGTGTTCCGGCGGCCGCGTCGCCGCTCATCACCGCATAGCGGGCCGTGGGCCACGCAAAAATAAATCGTGGATCGTAGGCTTTGCCACACATGGCGTAATGTCCAGCGCCAAAGCTGCCGCCGCAAATCACGGTTATCTTGGGCACGACAGAATTCGCAACGGCGTTCACCATTTTTGCGCCAGCGCGAATAATGCCACTCCATTCCGCATCTTTGCCGACCATGAAGCCGTTCACGTCGTGCAGAAAAATCAGCGGGATGCGGTTCTGATTGCAGTCCAGAATAAATCGCGCTGCTTTTTCGGCGGCCTCCGTATAGATCACGCCGCCGAATTCCATCCGCTTCTGGTCCGAACCGCGCGCCAAGGTCTGCACGTGCTTTTTCTGGTTGGCGACGATGCCGACGGCCCAGCCGCCGATGCGCGCGTAGCCGCACAGCACCGTCTCGCCGTAATCCACGCGATATTCCTCAAACTCGCTCGCATCAACGATCCGCGCGATGATTTCGCGCATGTCATATTGCTTCGCGGGATCGCCCGAAAAGACTCCGTAAATGTCTTCGCCAGAATAGAGCGGCTGCCGCGACGCCACGTGGCTGAACGGGGCAGGGCTCGCAGCGCCCATTTTGTCAACCAGCGCGCGAATCCGCGCGATACAGGCGTCGTCGTCCGGCTCGCGAAAGTCCACCGTGCCGCTGATCTGCGCATGCATTTTTGCGCCGCCCAAATCCTCGGCGGAGGTCTTCTGTCCAATGGCGGCTTGCACCAGCGCCGGTCCGGCAAGAAAAAGGCCAGAACCCTCGGTCATTAAGATGTGGTCGCACATCACCGGCAGATACGCACCTCCGGCCACGCACATGCCCATAATGGCGGCAAGCTGCGGAATGCCCATGGCGCTCATCACGGCATTGTTGCGGAAGACGCGCCCGAAGTCGTCCGTATCCGGGAACACATCTTCCTGCAACGGCAGAAAGATTCCCGCCGAATCGACCAGGTAAATCGTAGGAATGTGATTGTCGATCGCGATGTTTTGTGCCCGAATCACCTTTTTCGCCGTCATCGGGAAAAATGCGCCGGCTTTCACCGTGGCGTCGTTTGCGATGATCATGAACGTGCGTCCGCAAACGCGTGCTAGTCCGGTAATCGTACCTGCGGACGGCGCGCCGCCCCACTCCTCATACATTTCGTACGCGGCGAAAATTCCCAACTCAAAAAATTGCGAGCCGGGATCGATCAATTTCGCAATGCGCTCGCGTGCGGTCAGCCGCCCCTTTTTGTGCTGCGACTCAATTGCTTTCGTGCCCCCACCCTGGCGAATCTGCTCTTCTTCATTCTTAATTTGCGTCAGCAGGTCGATCATCCGGCGGGTATTCTTCTCGAACTCAGGCGACTTCGCATTGACGTTAGTTTTGAGGATCGACGCGGTCACTAACAGACCTCACGTAGAAGTAGCGGCACAGTCTGGCAATAAGCAGTCTGGGAGCACACTCGCAAACGCCCCAGTATACGGTCTCTAGGTTTATAGTGCGAGCGGCGCGCTGCGATCGGGATTGACCATGCCTTCCTGGGACAGATAGAATCGTGGCTGGTTCAAAGCACCAGAATCCTTACGTTGGAGGCGCCTGTGAACACCTCAGTTACAGTTTTTAGGGACACGTGCGCTTCAAGAAAGTTTTGCTGCCGCTAACGCGCACGTCCTCTCTCGTTTTTTCGTCTGACTTGCCAACAAAGTGCCTAAGTGTGCGTACAGCCGTGGTTAGCACGGTGGGAGAGTTTGCAATGTCGCTTACGGAATGGGGTTGGAATTCATATTTTGAGGCTTGCTGGCAGGAGTGCCGGGAATCGGGATGGGCTCCGGCCCGCGTAGTGTCGCAGCAGCGCGGGCTTTGGCGCGTCGTTGGGGAGTTCGCGGAGTGCTGGGCGGAATCTTCGGGCACGTTGCGTGCTGCCGCGGAAGCCGGTGGAAGCTGGCCTGCGGTAGGGGACTGGATCGCGGCAGAAATTCTAAGCGGCGGCGGACGGCCGTTGATGCAAACCGTATTGCCGCGCCGCAGCAAATTCACACGTAAGGTAGCTGGGCGGCGCGTTGAAGAGCAGGTGATTGCTACCAACGTCGACACGGCGTTCGTGGTCATGGCGCTTGATGGCGACTTCAATGTGCGGCGACTGGAGCGCTATCTGGCGCAGTGCGGGGAATCGGGAGCAAAGTCCGTCATTGTTCTCAATAAATCAGATGATTGCGACGACGTTGCTGCTCGTGTAGGGGAAGTAGAAAGCATTGCCGCCGGCATTCCGATTTTTGCGGTGAGTGCGCGGACCGGAGACGGTCTAGAAGCGCTAAACGATCTTCTTGTGTCTGGGCAAACCATTGTGCTGCTGGGCTCGTCCGGAGTGGGGAAGTCGACCCTGCTGAACCACTTTTTGCGGCGCGACGCGCAAGCGGTCCAGGCGGTGCGCGCGAGCGACAGCCGCGGGCGTCACACGACAACAAGTCGCGAGCTCTTTGCGCTACCAGGCGGGGCGCTGCTCATCGATACGCCGGGCTTGCGTGAATTGCAGTTGTGGGGCGAGACGGATGGCGTGGAGCAAGCGTTTTCGGATATCGAGGAGCTAGCCGCCCAATGTAGATACGGCAATTGCGGGCACACCACCGAGCCGGGATGCGCGGTAGAAGCGGCCATTGTGGAAGGCCGCCTGGACGCCGAACGGTTGGAAAGCCAGCGAAAGCTACAGCGCGAGCAGGCATTTGTCCGCAGCAAAATCGATCCCGAAGCGCGACAGCAAGAAAAGGAACGCACCAAGCTGCTGCACCGCGGCGCGCGGAAAATATATGACCAGCGGCGCAAAGATGGAGGCAAGCAATGACGGCCGAACAGGAAAGAACTGCCTAGTGCGCGAGGCGTTTGTGGATGAATGCGACGATATCTTGCGTCGAAGTGCCAGGGAGAAAAATTTCGGCTATGCCGGCCTTTTTTAACGCAGGAATGTCTGCCTCCGGGATAATCCCGCCGAGGACCACCGTAACGTCGTTCATGCCCTTGTCGTGGAGCAGAGTCATGAGCTGCGGGCAAAGCGTGTTGTGCGCGCCGGAGAGAATCGAAAGGCCAATCACGTCAACATCTTCCTGCACTGCCGCGGACGCGATCATCTCGGGCGTTTGCCGCAACCCGGTATAGATAACTTCCATCCCGGCATCGCGCAGCGCCCGCGCAATGATCTTCGCCCCGCGGTCGTGCCCATCAAGTCCTGGCTTTGCGATCAAAACCCGTATCTTTTTCTCTGGCATGAAGGCGGTCAGGTGATGGCGATTTCTTCGTAGGTCCCGAAAACTTCGCGCATAGCGTCGCAGATTTCGCCGAGGGTCGCGTAGGATTTCACGGCGTCGAAGATGTACGGCATCAGATTCTCGCTGCCTTGCGCGGCTTTGCGTAATGTGTTGAGCCGGCGGGTAACCTCATCGTTGGAGCGCTCGGCGCGCAGTTTGCTCAGGCGCTCCGCCTGGCGGTGCGCCACGGTCTCATCGATTTGCAAAGTGTCCAAGGGTTTTTCCTGCGTCACAAAGTCGTTCACGCCGACAATAATTTTTTCTTTCTTGTCCACAGCGACCTGGTAGCGATAGGAAGCTTCGGAGATTTCCCGTTGTGGGTACCCGCGCTCAATGGCCGCCACCATACCGCCAAGCGCATCAATCTTCTCGATGTAATCCCATGCGCCGCGTTCGACTTCATTAGTTAGCGTCTCAACAAAGTACGAGCCACCCAGCGGGTCTACCGTGTTGCTGACGCCCGTCTCGTGCGCGATGATCTGCTGTGTACGCAGGGCGATCGTCGCTGCAAATTCCGTCGGCAGCGCCCAGGCCTCGTCGAGCGAATTCGTATGCAGCGATTGCGTTCCACCGAGCACCGCGGCCAGCGCCTGAATCGCCGTGCGCACCACATTGTTATAAGGCTGCTGTGCCGTCAGGGAGCAGCCCGCCGTCTGCGTATGGAAGCGCAGCGCCCACGAGCGCGGGTTTTGCGATTTGTAGCGCTCCACCATGGCCTTGTGCCAGATGCGCCGCGCCGCGCGGTATTTGGCAATCTCCTCAAAAAAATCATTGTGCGCGTTAAAGAAAAACGAAAGCTGCGGCACAAATTCATCGACTTCAAGGCCGCGACGCATGCCCCATTCCACATATTCGAGACCATCGCGCAGCGTGAACGCCAATTCCTGAATCGCGGTCGAGCCCGCTTCGCGAATGTGGTACCCGCTGATGGAAATGGTGTTGAACTTTGGGGTGTTCTTAACGCCGAATTCGAAAGTGTCAATCACCAGCCGCATCGAAGGCTCCGGCGGGTAAATGTATTCCTTCTGCGCGATGTATTCCTTCAGGATGTCATTCTGCAGCGTGCCGGAGATTTTCTTCCAGTCCGCGCCCTGCTTTTCCGCCACGGCCAGGTACATCGCCCAAATCACGGCCGCAGGCGAATTGATGGTCATCGAAGTGGTGACATTGGCGAGCGGGATTTTGTCGAAGAGCACTTCCATATCCGCCAACGAACTAATCGCGACTCCGCATTTGCCAACTTCCCCTTCAGAAAGCGGATGATCGGAGTCGTAACCCATTAGCGTCGGCAAATCGAAAGCGGTCGAAAGCCCGGTCTGCCCCTGCGACAGCAAGTAGCGGAAACGTTGGTTCGTATGCTCGGCAGCGCCAAAACCTGCGAACTGCCGCATAGTCCACAGGCGCCCGCGATGCATCGTGGAATGAATTCCGCGCGCGTACGGAGGCGCGCCCGGATATCCAAGATCGCGATCGGGATCCCATCCGGAGAGGTCGGCCGGCGTGTACAGTCGCTGAATCGGGAAGGCCGAGACGGTAGTGAACTCGGCCTGCCGCTCGGGATTCTTCGCGAGCGTAGGCCGGAGCGTACTCTCCTCCCAGGATTTCTCTTTTTCTGAGGGTTTGCGGTGTTGAGAGGGAGGCTCGGCGGAAGCTACCGTTTGCGTCGATCCCTTGGAATCGTCACTCATGACCAAGCGCTCCCATAGCCTAACGCCGCTAGTTTCATGCTATGCGAAAACATAGCGGCCGGGCAAGCGCGCCCGCGCAGTGGTTGCGCGCAGGATTTGGTGTAGCGACGCAGAAATAGCGCTATTTCTGGCTATTGCCGTCCGTAAGCAGGTCCTCGGTGCCCACGACCTTGCCATGCAGCGTGCCGGGAATCAGTGTATCCCTTTCCACTTCGCCATGCTTGGCATCGGCGATGGTGACGCGATTGACCTCCAGCGTGCGACCGACCGCACGTTCGTACTGGGCTTTGGCTTCCAACAGGTTGGCGAGGGCCCGCAACTCTGCTCCCTGCGCGTTGACGAGGTCGCGCTGCGTCAAAATCACCTGGTAAACGGTGGAAGCGCCGAGTTGATACTTCTTCTGCTCGGCATCAAACGTCTGCTGCTGGAGTTTGCGAGCCTCGCTGGCGGTCGCGACTTGCACGCGGCCTTGTTCCAGCGCAATGAACGTGTTACGGACGTCCACCACCGCCGTGTTCTTGAGCTGCTGCATTTGCGCCTCGATCTGCCTCATTCGCAGCATCGACCACTGGTTGGTGGCCTGTGCGGCGCGGTTGCGAAATGGAATTTGTACGTTCACGCCCACCAGGTAGTCGGGAAACTGGTTATGAAATATCTGACTTTGCGCGGTCGTGAATCCCTGCTCAATTCTCCCCGTGACGGGAGTCGTGGTTAGCGGCTCAAAAAAGCCCGGTACCGGTTTGCCGGTGGCATCCACGATTTGCGCCCCAGCGATCGTGACTGGGGCTCCGGTCATGGGTGAGACGCCAGCAAGCCCCTGGCTGGTGTATTGCGCAAAGAGAGTGGCGGTCGGACGTAAAGCTATTCCCGTCGCGCGCACGTCGATGCCAGCGTTCGTGATATTGATTTGCTGCTCGAGAAGTTCCGGCCGCTTCTGAAATGCCTCTTTGATCGAGTCTTCGAAGGAGCGCGCCTCGGTGGCTTCTGGTGGCGTGGGCTTGTCAATAGGAATGATCTCGAGGTTAATCAAATTTGGCGCTAGCGGATCCGTGCTGATGGCATTCTTCAGAATTTGCTCATCCTGCATTTTGACCGTCTGCGCGATGATCAGATTCTGCTGGTCCGTGGCTAGCTGAGCTTCCGCGCGCGTGACATCGAGTGGGGCCAGCGTGCCAATCTCCAACTGCTTCCTATTGTCGCCGTACAATCTCTGCGAAACGGCAACGGCCTGCTGCTGCACCTCGACGTTGGCGCGCGCGTACACGAGCTCCCAGTAAGCTGTGATCGTGCTGGTGACCGTCGTAATGGCCTGCTGTGCGAACACAAAGTCCGCAAGCTTTCGGTTGTTCTTGGCAATCATGATGTTTCGCCGGTTTGCGAAGCGCCCGAAGCCATTCAGCAGTTGCTGCTGCACGCTCACCACCAGCGAAGACTGTACGTCCGGGTTGAAAAAGTTAAACGCCGACCCTGAGGATGACCGCGTGTTATTCCAACCCAATGTCGCTGTCGTTCCCGTTGAGAATCCCTGCGTAACGCTGTTGTTGTAAGTAGCCGCGTGAGTAACAAGGGCGGCTGCCTGTGCTGCAATTCCGGTGCCGGCGATGAACGGATTGTTAATTGGTGTTTTGCGGTCATCGTACGAAATCTGCGTGGTCAGCGTCGGGTCGTAATTCATAAAAGGAATGTTGGCGAAGGACTGTCGAACCTCCGCGCCAGTAATGCCGAATGCCTGCGCCCCAGCCTCCGTCGCGAGAATATCGGTTTCCGCAAACCATATGTTGTAGCGCGAGACGGCAATGTCCATGCTGTTCTCGAGGGCCAACTCCACCGCGTCTTGCAGGGTTAGCTGCAGCTTCCCATCGTGAATCAATTGATCGATTCGCGGAGAGTTCGTAAGCACCGGCTCGGGAACGCGGATCGGGCGATACGGAGCAATCAGATTCGGAAATCCGCGGGGCGCCCTCCTGTAGCTATATTTTGACGTGCCCAGTGACACGGGAATGGGAGGGTTCGTGGGTGTCGGTGTGTTGTATACGTCCTGCGCCGGCGTTTGCGGGGTCGGAAGCCCGGGTTTCTGCTGCGGTGCAGGAGCGGGCTGCTGCTGCGGCTGATCCTGGGCCCACGAAGGCCCTCCAGCAAGCAATACGGCCAGAAAGGCCGCCAGCGACGCGCGCGTGAGCTGTCCAGAGCGTTTCGCGGCTGCCGCGAGCGCGGACCGCAGACCAGACGAAGAAATCGTCCACTGCTCCGCGGGCATTCGTTTCACGTTCATCGTGTTCTTCACCCCTCGATCAATGATTTTCACCGAACTAGCGTGACTTACGCTCACCTGTACAACGTTCAGCACACACAATTTGTTTCAGCCAATCGTCGAAAGCAGGGCACCGTTAAGCAGCAATTTGCCGACCGTGCGAATCTGGCAGTCTAGCAGGGGCCTGCGTTGGTTGACAACGCGCCACGCGACGGCTAGGCTGCTCACCATTCGGCGCTTACAGGTCGTTTTGCATTGAACCTGTCCAGCTTCGGGCGTCACCGGGGACTTATGCTGCAAGACGAAGAGTTGTTGCGCATGTTCGAGGCCTCGGGAGCCATTCGGCATGGACATTTTGAGCTTTCCAGCGGACTGCACAGCGGCACATACGTGCAGTGCGCGCTTGTCCTCCAATATCCCCGTTACGCCGAAAAACTCGGGCGCTCTCTCGCGGCTCTTTTCTCAGATGCCACTATCGAAGCTGTCGTCTCCCCAGCACTGGGCGGTATCATCATCGGCCAGGAAGTCGCGCGCGCTTTGCCCGAACCAAAATCTGGGGCCGGCGGCGTTCCGTCAATTTTTGCGGAGCGCGATTCCGGGGGCATGATGTGCTTTCGCCGGGGATTTGCTTTGCGGCCGGATCAGCATGTCCTGGTAATCGAGGATGTGTGGACGACCGGTGGCTCTACACTCGAGACGATTCAAGTCGTCGAAGAAGCTGGTGGTCGCGTTGTGGCTGCCGGCGCACTGATCGATCGCAGCGGCGGCAAAATCGAATTCCCTGTGGAAGCAAGCGCGCTAATTGATTTGCCGATAGCCAGCTACGAGCCTGACGAATGTCCCCTCTGCCGCGAAGGCAGCGCCGCCGTCAAGCCCGGCAGCCGCTTCGTTCGCTCCGCCTCCTAGCTGATTTTTTCCAATGGGTCCGCGAGCGTCTGGACTCCCGTCCGCGCATAACTGATAATTTCTCGCTCCATGCGTTATTTCAAGCTCACCATCGCCTACGACGGCACGGACTTCCACGGCTGGCAAATCCAATCGCACAAGCCCACCGTTCAGGGCGAAATTGTGAATGTGTTGCGGCGTATCACTCAGGAAAACGTGCAACTGCACGCCGCGGGACGCACCGACGCAGGCGTTCACGCGTTCGGGCAAGTAGGCAGCTTTCGCACGCAATCGGCGCTCTCCGCCGGAGAGTTTCAGCGCGCACTGAACGCGCTTCTCCCGCCAACGATTCGTATTGCCGCCGCCGAGGAAGTCGGTCCCGACTTCAATGCGCGCTGGTCCGCACGCGGCAAGACGTATCGTTATCGTTTGTATCGCGGCAGAGTCGTTCCTCCCATGCTCTGGCGTTACGTCTTGCACTATCCATTCCCGCTCGACGAGGATGCCATGCGCGACGCCTCTGCCCGTTTTGTAGGGTTGCACGATTTCGCATCGTTTGCCGCGTCCACAGGTTCGGAAGAGGACGACAAGGAACGCTCGACAGCGCGCGAAATTTACTCGACAGAGCTAGTGCGTTCGCCAGACGCCGAGGAATTGGTCTTCACTGTTCGAGGTCGCTCGTTTCTTCGCTACATGGTGAGGAAAATGGTCGGCACGCTGCTCGATGTTGGTCGCGGCAAACTCAAGCCCGACGATATCGACCGCCTGTACGAACTAAAAGATCGCTCGAAATCCGGCCCAACGGTCCCGCCCCAGGGCCTCTGCATGGTCAGCGTCGAACACGACGAAGCCTTCCGCATAGGAAACGCTGACTGACCGCTTGGGCATAATCTAAAATCCCACTTGCCCGAACGGGACCTTAGCTAATAGACTTAGCTAATCATGTACACGGTGCATCAAGCGAAGACGAACCTCTCGAAGCTCCTGCGGAAGGCCGCGCGGGGAGAAGAAGTCATTATCGCGCGCGGCAAAAAGCCAGTGGCCAAGCTCGTGGCGCTATCCGCGCGGAAAAAGAAACGCGTCCCAGGTCGACTAAAGGGAAAAATCTGGTACACCCCGGATGCGTTCGATCCGCTGACGAAGGAAGAGTTGTCCGACTGGGGCATTAAGTGAACCGGGTGTTGTTGGATACTCACACGTTGGTGTGGTGGGTCGAAGGACGAGAGAAACTCTCCGCAACGGCTCGTGAAACGATTGAAGACGCCGATACGGTTGTCTTGGTTTCGGCTGCGTCTGCCTGGGAACTGGCCATCAAATCGCGGTTAGGCAAGTTCAAGTCACGCGAACTGGCCGAGGGACTTGACGAGCAAATACTGGAGGAGGGTTTCGTGCCGCTGTCAATATCCATCGAACATGCACTTCACGCGGGAGGTCTAGATTCCCCACACAAGGATCCGTTCGACCGGATGCTGATAGCGCAGGCGCAGATCGAAGATGTATCAGTCATCAGCAAGGATAAGGCGTTCGACAATTTTGGCGTCCAGCGAATTTGGTAAATGCGAGCTCGCAAGCCCTTCTGGATTCCCTCGCCCGGTAAGGTCGCCCATACCGCGAATACTGACGCTGTTTCGTCACCCATGCAGCCCTTAATTTAGGGTAGAGCCCCGAGCCCTTTACCGATAAAATTCAGGTGACCCTAGAACGATCGTTACCGTAATAGTTTTCTTTGAACGTGCTGTTTGGAGCTGAATAGATTCTTTGTCATTCGGGGGCAGTGACTAATGGGATTCAAAGTTTCCGCTAATAAATTGCTTGCCGGTGCGTCAACTGCACTTCTGGCGCTGCTTTGGCTGGCACCGGCCACGCGGGCCGACAACGCCGCTTTTGATTTGATCGGGCCACGCATCGAAATGAAAGTATCCCGTGGCGGAAAGCCGCTGCCCATTTCCGACGTGCCCAATCTACAGCCGGGAGACCGCTTGTGGATCCATCCGGACTTCCCCGAGGATCAATCTGCCCGCTACTTGCTGGTGGTGGCCTTCCTTCGCGGATCCACGAATCCTCCCCCGGAAAACTGGTTCACACGCGTGGAGACTTGGAAGAAGCAGGTGCGGCAGGAAGGAGTGGTCGTTACCGTTCCGCAAGACGCCCAGCAGGCTCTGCTCTTCCTGGCCCCGGAAACCGGAGGAGACTTCAGCACCTTGCGTTCCGCCGTGCGCGACAAGCCCGGCGTCTTCGTTCGTGCGTCCCAAGATCTGAATCAAGCCAGTTTGGACCGCACGCGGCTCGAAAAATATCTCACCGATGTCCGCGAGATTTCAGACGTTGACCCCAAGGCCCTGCACGAGCGTTCCGCTCTCTTGGCTCGCACGCTGGGAATTCGCGTTGATCAGCAATGCTTTGAGAGGCCGCTGGACCAGCAAGCCTCCTGTCTTACGCAGAATACCGGCAATCTTGTTCTGGATGATGGGCACAGCCAGTCCATGGTGGCGGCGCTCACGACCGGTCCGAATTCGGACTTTATCGGAGCCGTCAGCGCGACGCCGCTCGCGGGCGGAGGATTCTACAGTGCATACGTGGGAGCGATCGTCGATCTCGCGCGTGTCTTGAGCAACATTCATACGGCCTCGTACCAATACATTCCCGCGCTGGTGCTGCCCAAAAAAGAGCAGATGAACCTGAAATTGAATAATCCGCCCTCCTTTCGCAAGCCTATGTCGGTCATCGTAGTCGGACTGCCTGCGATAGAGGCGCCGCAATTGCCGCCGTTGCGCGCGGTCGACCCCAAGCAGGTGTATTGCCTGCAAAAGGCACCGTTGACATTGCCCGTCGAGGGCGCGCCGCTGGTCTTCTCCGCGGATATTGCGCACGACTTTGTGCTCCATGTCCAAGGCAAGAACGGAAGCGCATTGGATCTACCTGCGCGGGCGGACGCCGCGAGCGGCGGCTTTGTCGTCGACACCCGCACGGCGGATGCGGCAAAGCTCGATCCCGAGGTCACTGGCACATTGCACGGTTTTTGGGGGTTCGAGGCGTTTGACGGCCCAAATTTTCGCCTAAGGACTTCTCGTTCTGCTCACTGGGGCATTCCAACCGGCGAGGAAAGTGCCCTCATCGTCGGCCGCGAAGACGTGTTCCACCTGGAAGCGCCGAGCGCCGTGTGTGTCGCCGACCTGAGCGTCCAGAACGCGCAGGGGCGCGAAATTAAGACCACCTGGAAACCCTCCAAGCCCGAAGAACTCGAAGTGAAAGTTGCGCTCAAGGATGAAACCGCCGGTCCCATGAAACTCAAAATCCACCAGTTTGGGCTGGACCATGCCGACGAGATTTCCATGCAGGCCTATTCCGAAGCGGCGCACCTAGAAACCTTCGTGATTAATGCCGGGGACGCACAAGGCATATTGAAGGGAAGCCGCCTGGATGAAGTGGAACGTTTTGAACTAAAGGGAACGCGTTTCGTTCCCGCAAAGCTAACGCGTGCGAAGGAAAAGGATGAGCTCGTTTTGGCGGTGAAGGAAGCGAATCCGTCGGCCCTTCAGCCCAATGAACGGCTACTCGCACGCGTCGCTCTTAAAGACGGCCGCGTGCTCGAGCTCCCCACGACCGTGGAGTCTCCTCGTCCCAAGGTGACGCTGGTA
>DATBYP010000185.1:0-3340 GCA_036513675.1 Candidatus Acidiferrum sp. | reverse complement strand
TTCCTGCGCGGCGACGAAGACAAACACTAAGTGTTAGAGTTTCTTGCTCGCTCACTGCGGAGGCGGGCAGGATAAGCCGGGGTTCCTCGGCCCCTCAGCGGAGACCCCGGCTCTTTTTTCCCTCCGATTGCGATCACGATTCAATCTTTCCAGACTCAATTATTCGCCAGAGCTGAAAATCTCAACACAAGGACCAGAAGAAGCTTGTCCGTCCGCGTCAGGTTACCTCTTCGCAGCCCTGTCCCTCGGAGCAGGAGATTTCTACAGTACTTTTGCGGCAGGATGAATCTGCTCAGCGGCGTCTTCTATTGCGGGAATCTAGGTAAGGGCCCCAGCCCAACATAGCATCGGCCAGAAACGGTGAGGGTCCTACCGCTGCGGCCGTGAAGCGGCATTTACGGGGGAGCAATCCGAATGGCATCGGAACTTAAGTCTATGCCGGCGGAAATTTCGCCGGCGGATGAATCTCGCGGGATTACGCTGCTCGATCTTGCTGAAGTTCTAGATCAGCACAAGATTTGGGTCGAATCAGGCGGCGAGTCCGGGACTAAAGCGGATTTGTGCGGCGTGAACCTCGCGCATGCGGATTTGACGGGAGTCAACCTGCAAGGCGCGTTCTTGAACAAGGCGAATTTTCGCGGCGCTGATCTTTCTTTGGGCAATCTTCGCGGCGCCTCGCTCGTGCAAGCGGACCTCCGTGATACAAACCTGCTTGGCACGGAGCTGCGCGGCGCGAACCTGATGGGCGCGACGCTTTATGGCGCGGAGGGCCTGTGGGTCGGGCGACTGGGCGGGACGAACCTGTTCGACGCCATGCTGCCGGAAGCTGTGGCCACGTTCGATGGCGCCAAGGCTATCGCGCAGGCAACCAAATTTTCTCGCTGGATTTATTTTCTGATTCTGTCGGCGTGCGCGATATGTGCTGTGGTGATCGCTTTCACGACGGACGTGCGCCTAGTGCTCAACTCTTCGGCAATCCCCATCACACGAGTTTCCAACGCCGTGCCCATGAGCGGCTTTTATTTGGGTGCGCCGTTGTTCATTGTGCTTTTGTATTTGCGATTCCATTTCCTGCTGCTGCGTTTATGGGGCAACATGGCCGCGCTGCCCGCGGTGTTTATCGACGGGAACACGCCCGAGAAAGACGGCCCCTGGTTCCTAATGACACTGGTGCGCCGCCATTTTCGCTGGATGCGCGACACTCGTTCGCCGCAAGCGATTCTCGAGACAGTGGTCGCTTCGGTTCTCGCCTACTGGGTCGCGCCGGTTACGTTATTCTTTTTCTGGCTACGTTATCTGGCGCGGCAGGACATGCGCGGAACGCTGCTGCATGTGCTGCTGATCGCGCTTTCGGTGGCTGCGGCTAGTTGCCTTCCGACCATCGTTTCTCGCGTGCTGCGACCGGGCGAGTTGCCTCGGAAATCAAAGGCAATTCTTCCCGTGGTGATCTCGACGCTGAAAGTGACCGTCCTAACCGGATGCTTGCTGTTACTTCTGTCGTTTGGCGTTATCCGTGGGATGCCTGGGGACAACTCCATCGCACCGGAGATGAGCAGCTCTGATATTCGCCGCTGGGCGTCGCAAGGTCTGCAGTTCGTGGGATACCGTCCGTATGCCGATGTGACCGAGGCATCGTTCTCTCCACTGCCCGCTCACGGTGATTGGTCGGAGGAAGGAATCGCGGCAATTCGTGGCGTACGCCTGAATCAGATGAGTTTGCGATATGCGCGCGGCTATCACACGTTTTGGATCAATGCGCGATTGTGGCGCGCGAACCTGGAAGGAGCGTATTTATCCGAGGCCGATCTCCGCGGCGCCAACTTGCGCGAGGCGCGTCTCCATAATGCCGTGCTGGACCGCGTGCAAGGCGGCCGTGCGATCTTCGTTTCCGCGGACGCGCGCTCCATCAACCTCTCCTCTGCCGACCTGCGTGGCGCCGATCTGTCGTACGGAATTTTTGAAGGAGCGCAGCTTTCTAACGCAAAACTCCTAGGTGCGTCCATGTATGCGATCGATCTGCGTGACGCGCAACTGCTGCGCACGGATCTTTCGCGTGCGGACGTTCGCGATGCCAAGCTGGAAAGGGCGGTCCTGGCGTTGGCCGATCTGCACGATGCGGATTTCTCGGCTGCGAAACTCATAGGAGCGAACCTGACCGGTGCGCAGTGCCGGGGCGGCATTTTTCTGGATACCAACTTCAAGAACGCGGATCTGCGGGGCGCGGTGTTGACCGGCGCAGTGGTGCGCGAAGCCAACTTTGAAGGTGCAAACTTCGAAGGCGCCGATTTGCGCGGCGCGATTGGATTAAGTATCGAGCAGCTTTGCTCAGCATCGCGTTGGCGTGCCGCGCTCTTGGATGCAGACATCCAAGCCGCAGCCCAAGCCCGCTGCGCCGCTTCGCAGGGCCCAATGGTTGGGCCGCCTAGACCGTAGCTGCGATCTGTGGATGGCCTTTGGCTATTCATCTGACTATCAGCGTTCGTCGCCGAACATTTTTATGTCTTCCGGGCCTTCCTTGATAGGCCCTCGGTTGCGGCCTTGCACTTGTATCCGGATTTGCTCGACTATGTCGGGATTGGCGAGCGTGGTGATGTCGCCGGTGTCCATTTGATTGGAGATGGCGGCTAGTACGCGGCGCATAATCTTGCCGGAGCGCGTCTTCGGCATATCCGGAACAATGTGGATTGTTTTTGGGCGCGCGATTTTGCCGATCATCGTCTCGATCGTTAGCGTCACTTTGTCTTGCACTTGCTTTGACGGCGACACTCCCGGTTTCAGCGAAACATAAACTACCGGAACACGGCCTTTGACATCGTCCACCGCAGGAACGACGGCCGCTTCCGCGATTTCCGGCATGCTAAGACAGGCTGATTCCACTTCTTTCGTTCCGAGCCGATGGCCGGCAACGTTGATCACGTCATCGACGCGGCCGAGAATGCGGTAATAGCCATCCGCCGAAAGCATGGCGCCGTCCGCGGCGTAATATGGCCAATCGCGCCAATCTTTGCTTTGCGGATCTTTGTTGTACTTTTTGTAGTACTGGTTGACGAAGCGCTCCGGGCTGCCCCAAATGGTCTGCATAATCCCGGGCCATGGGTTGCGGATGCAAATATTTCCGGCGGCGCCGGAGCCTGCACGCACTTCTTTTCCTTCTTCATCCCAAATGATCGGGTAAATGCCAAGCGCGGGCGGTCCTGCGCTTCCGGGCTTCATGGGATCGAGCGCAGGTTTAGTGGTGCAGAGAAAACCTCCGGTTTCCGTCTGCCACCACGTGTCGACAATCGCGGCCTCCTTCTTGTCGACGACGTCGTAATACCAGCGCCAGACTTCCGGCTCGATG
>DATBYP010000184.1:0-2957 GCA_036513675.1 Candidatus Acidiferrum sp. | reverse complement strand
GCTTCGTATCACGAACGTCACCGTCCGTACCGTGTCCGCAGTCTTGCGCCCGAACAGGTACGCCATCATCGGTGGCCAATAAACGATTTCAGGCGCCTTTTCCTGCACGCCTCTTTCTCGAACATCCTGTATCACGCCGATGACCTCATGCCATGGCATCGAGGAAAACTCCCGCAATTGTTTGCCAATCGCCGCCGCCGGCGTGCCCCATAACTCTCGTGCCAAATTCTCCGAAATCATCACTACTGGTCGCAGTCCGTATACGTCGCTCCAGGTAAATTCGCGGCCCGCAATCAATCGCGTTCCCGCCGTTTGAAGAAAGCCTGGAGAAATATACTTGTACAGATACAGCGGTGCCATCACGTTGTCGGGGTATGTCTTGTCTTGGGCAAAGATGCAGTCCCAGTCCGAATCGAAACCTTCCATCGGCATTTCGCTCACCAGCCCCGCAGACTTCACACCGGCAGTCGCTATCAGCTTCTCCAGAATTTCGTTCTGAATGCGCAGCACTCGCTCCGGCTCTGCTACCAGCGCGTCCGGAATCGAGATGCGCATCACTTGGAGATGCTGGGGGTCCGTGAATCCTAGGTCGACCGTTCGCAATGCTCGGAACGTTCGGATCATCAAGCCCGCGCTCACGAGCAGCACGAGTGCCATCGCCACTTGAGCCACCACGAGAATGTTGCGTGCGCGGTGGCGCTCTCGGCTCGCGCTTGCTGCCCGGCCTCCGCTGCGGAGAGCTAACGATGCCCGCGGCCCGGCATATTTCAGCGCAGGAATTAGCCCGAGGAATAAACCGGAAAGCACCGCAAGCAGCACCGTGAACCCGAACGTCCGCGCATTCAGCGAAATCTCCCTTAGGCGCGGCAGATTCGTCGGGCCAATGGCCAATAGCAGACGCACCCCGGCATAAGCGAAGGCAGCGCCGAGAGCTCCGCCCATCAGCGCCAGCATCACGCTTTCAATCAGGAGTGCTCGGACCATTCGTACCCATCCCGCGCCGAGCGCGGAGCGAACGGCTAGTTCCTGCTGTCGCACCTCGGTCCTCACCAGCAACAGGTTCGTCACGTTAGCGCACGCGACGAGCATCACCAGCCCGATCGTTCCCATCACCACCCAGAGAACGTCCCTGACGTTGCCAGTGACTTCTCGCTTTAGTGGACGAATCATCGGTGTAATCTTCCACGTCTCGTAAAAATGCGGATTCGTGCCAGGACCATTTGTCCAGGAGTCCATCCAGATTGACAACATGCGCGTCAGATCGGCATTGGCTTCCGCGATGGTGAAACCGGGTTTCATCCTCGCGACCCCCTCGAACCCGAATCCCGCAAGGATCAAATTGCGACGGTCAAACGCAAGGGGCACCATGACGTCGAAATCGGTATCGACCAACCGGAAGCCTTTATGGGTGACGCCGACTACTTCTCGAGGCCGCGCATCCACTGTAATGTTGCGCCCCGCGATCGACCGGTCTCCGCCGAACCGCCGCTGCCAGTAGCCATAGCTGAGCATTACGCGCTGCGGGCCGCGCGGAACTTGATCTGCCTCGGAGAGCCATCGCCCAACTGCAGGAGGAACGTCCAATGCCTGAAGTACCCCATCGCTGACTTCAACTGTACGCACCTGCTCCGGCTCAGCCACGCCTGTAACGCTCGCAGTTCCGGTATCCCACTCTCCCAATGACTCGAACGCGCGATTGTGCTCGGCGTACGTGAAATACATAGAGGGTGAAAGGTGCAGGCCGCTCTCGAAATCTGCCAGTCCTGGCGCGCCAGGGGCGATTTGGTGCAGCGATACCAACTGCTCAGCATTTGGATAGTTCAGCGGTTTCAGCAGCACGCTATTCACCACGCTGAACACCGCCGTGTTCGCGCCGATTCCTATCGCGATCGTCAGTAACGCTACTGCGGTAAACATCGGGTTGTGGCGGAGCGCGCGCAGGCCATAGCGGACGTCTGCAAGAAGTTCTTCAACGGAAGGCCAGCGCCAGACGTTTTGACTATCCTCTTCGGTCAGCGTTACGTTCCCAAACGCGCGGTGAGCCGCAGCAGTAGCCTCTTTTCTCGACATCCCGCCCGCAACCAGCTCCTCGATCTTCTCTTCGAGGTGCTCCTGTATCTCTTCTGAGAGATCTTTGTAGAGCCGCCGCCGCGAAAGCAATTGTCTCAGCCAACTCATGATTCACCCGGTGCTAAAACGCGCGTAATTCCTTCGAGCATGCGCTCAAAGCTCGATACCTCACGTTCCAGATGCTTTGTACCTGCCGCTGTCAGTCTGTAAATTCGAACGCGCCGGTTTGTAGAAGAGACGCCCCACTCAGCCTTGACCAACTCCTCCTTGAGAAGCCGCTGGAGAGCCGGATACAGCGATCCTTCTTCGATCTGAAGCAAGTCATTCGAAGTTCGTTTGATATGCTTTACGAGCGCATAGCCGTGCGAGGGCTTTCGTTTTAGGATTCGGAGAATCATCATCTCCAAGGCACCGGGAAAGAGGTCTCGCTGTCCGGTTTTCGTCATGCGAACGAATCCTTTTCCTTACGTGCTGCCTACCCAGACTGTTCAACTCTAGGCCTAGATCAAAATAGTATGAAGATGCGACCGCAGTCAAGTCAAATAGCAGAGCGTTAGGGATAAATGAAAGGACTAGGGACCGAAATACGACATTCTGGGCGGTTGGTCGGCAACCCTTACCTAATCGCGGAACGTCAGAGTTGCTCGTAATACGTCCGCTACCCAGAGAGCGTCCGGCGACGACTCGCCCCCTTCCCAAATGTTTACAATATTTCCGGCTTCCATTCGTCTACAGAAGTGGATGAATCAGACGTCGAACGTCACCTGGGCAATGACCGACCAAAACCGTCAAATCTCCGCAATCTTTGCGGAGCAGCGATCCCGGCTGCGCAATTTCATCCGCCGTCGCGTGCCTGACCCGCGCGATGCTGAGGACATTTTGCAGGA